>JAEUUQ010000298.1 GCA_016787505.1 Saprospiraceae bacterium
ATTGATGGAAACGATCAAAGAAAGCGGCGTAAAACCCCGCCGCACCTTGCGCCTGGCGTTGTGGACGGGCGAAGAGCAGGGCCTTTACGGCTCTCGCGGGTATGTAAAGCAGCACTTTGCAGAAACGGACAACATGGGTAATGCCCAATCCGTCAAACCGGAACAGGAGAAAATTTCGGCCTATTACAACCTCGACAATGGTACCGGAAAGGTCAGGGGCGTTTACCAGCAGGGTAACCACGCCGTAGCGCCTATTTTCAGGGCCTGGCTCGACGCCTTCAAAGACCTCGGCGCTACGACGCTTACGTTGTCAAATACAGGCGGCACCGACCACCTGGCGTTTGATGCAGCGGGTATCCCCGGTTTCCAGTTTATCCAGGACGAGATGGCCTATTCTACCCGCACCCACCACTCCAATATGGACAATTTGGACCACCTGTCGGAGGAAGACCTCAAGCAGGCTGCTACCGTTATTGCTTCCTTTGTATGGCATACCTCGCAAAGAGACGCGAAGTTGCCGCGCAAAGAATTGAATTTGAAGGCGGGGACGGAATAAAGAAGGGTTTAGAAGGGTTTAGTAGGGTTTAGAAGGGTTTAGTAGGGTTTAGAGGGGTTTAGAGGGGTTTAGCTTTTTGGAGGCTAAACCCTTCTAATTTCTCATTGATACAGGAATATTCATGTAGATGGGATTATGCCCAAAATGTAGGGAAAAAGGCTATTTTTGCCTTTAACAACGCGGGATACAAATATGGGACTTATCATTTCATTGTTGAACCATAAAGGTGGCGTAGGGAAAACCACCTGTGCCGTTAACATAGGCGCCGGACTGGTTGAATTGGGCAAAAAAGTATTGTTGATAGATTTGGACCCCCAGGCCAACCTGAGCCTTTCGCTGGGGCTGCCCCGATTGCAGGTTACCATGTATGAAGCTATGCGCGGCGAAGGCGAAATAGCGCCCTATACTGCCAAACCAGGCCTCGACGTAGTGGGTTCAGTGCTCGACCTTTCGGGTATAGAAATGGAATTGCTCAACGAAGCAGGCCGGGAATACATTCTCAAAGAGCTGCTGGAACCTTTTCGCGAGCGATACGATTATATCTTCATCGATTGTCCGCCATCGCTGGGCTTGCTCACCCTGAATGCCCTCACGGCAAGCGACACCATTTACATCCCCTTGCAGACCCAGTTTTTGGCTATGCAGGGATTGGCCAAGATCAAGCAGGTCATCCAAAAGGTCAAGTTGCGCCTCAATAAAAAGCTGGATATCGGCGGGGTAATAGCCACCATGTACGACAGCCGCAAAGTACTTAACCGCGACGTGGTGGAGACCATTCGTAAGTTTTTCGGGGAATTGCTGTTCAATACCTTTATTCGCGATAACGTCACCCTGGCCGAAGCGCCCTCGCATCGCAAAGACATTTTTGCATACGACCGCAACAGCGCAGGAGCTGATGATTACCTCGCTTTATGCAAAGAGATCATCAAACGTACAGAAGAGGCATAGTGCGACGTTATTTGCAAAAACATTGTTAAAACTGGTATTTTTGTGTTAATTTCTGTAGATTTGAATAAAACCGTTTTGCATTGAGCAAAAAGAGATTCACTGCCGGCCTGGAAAGTCTGTTTGGCGATGCCACAGACCCCTTTTCTGATAAGGAGCAAGGCGCCCTATCGGCCGATGTGGAACTGGCTCAGGGCAAACAGGGCGATGCGGCGGCAAAAAAACCGGGCACCAAGGATTTTTCTTCGGCGCTGGCTTCTTTTTTGCATACGGCTTTTGAAGATGCTTTTGAAGAACAAATAGAAGCCCGCAAATCGACGCCATCAGCATCCAGCGATGCGCCTATGCAGCCTCCCAAGCCGGCTAGCGGCCTCGACCTCTTGATCAGGAGCACGATTACACCCAGCGGTGTAGAGATTCACCCCTTCGCCACCCGCCGCATTACGCTGGTTTTTGAAAATGATATGATCGGAAAGCTCAAAACCATCGCCAAGATTGAAAAATCACATTTGAAAGATATTGTAAACGATATTGTTGCCACGTATATCAGCGATTACGAACGCAAATACGGACAGCTACCCTTTTGAGAAATAACGCTACATGAGTTCTTGCTTTAACCACAAAACAATCTAGACATGTCAAGAGTAGATTATCTCACCATCGGCATCGTGGGCGTTTGTCTTGCCGCCCTGGGATTCCTGGTTTTCAAAACCGTCAAGCTGATGAGCAATGATGCCCCACCGGAAGAAACCCTGATTGAAACGCCATACGAGGACACGACCGGCATCGGCGCTTACAGCGACTATGGCGATACCTCGCTCAGTTCGTATACCAAAGAAGAGGACCTCGACGACGATCAGTTGGCTGCAACCGATTACGAGGAGGAACCCACAAAAGAAACAACAAAATCCTCAAAGCCGGCAACAAAAGAGACTAAAACTGCCACAAAGCCGGCTACAACTACAAAGCCGGAGTCGAAACCAGCCGCCACTACGTCAAAAACGGCTACCAGTCAACGCGATGAAGGCTTCGAAGAACCTGCCGCAAACCGCAGTACTTCTTCCAGCGAAGGCAATTACCTCGTGATTGCAGGGTCTTTTAAGAGTAAAACCAATGCGGAAAACCAGGTAAAGCGCCTGCACAAATTGGGGTATAATGATGCCAGTGTCGAATCTTTCAACAATGGGGCATTAGCCGTTGCCCTCGTAGACCGCTTTTCTTCGCAGTCAGACGCCCAAGCACTGAAAAAGGAGTTGGAAGCGAAGGGTGTGGAGGCTATTGTGAAGAAGAAGCAGTGAAATAGGCCTTTCCCAACTCACTCAGCAAGTTCTGCAAACATGGAAACCTCGGCCGTGTGACAGTAGAGTCGCGATTAATCGCGGCTCTACTGTCACGCTCATCATAGTTGTCAAGGATATCAGAGTAAACTATAATTTAAATTTTGTGAGTATAAGTTCGATGGCGAAAGGAACTTGACAGCATCCTGATTTTTAGATTTTTTTCATTGGCGCTGTTGCTCAAATCGGATTATTTTACCCCAAAGCATGCACATGAAACGCCGATTACTATTGATCACGCTGCTTGGATGCACCCAAATATGGGCACAATCCTCTTTCCAACCTGACACAGCCTGGATTCACGTCAACAATATTAAGGCTCTTGTCAGCGCAGATGGTCGTCTATTTTGGGACGGACAAAATGGGCAGTTCGGCATCCCGGACGAAAACGGCAGTTTAACTATTTCGCCCATAAAATCTGCTGGGTTATGGCTTGCGGCCATTGACCCCGGCGGTAATCTACGGGGCGCTGTTCACACCTTCGACGGTAGCGACGATGATTTTTGCCCAGGTATTTCAACCAGCGATTGGACGAATACCGGCCCTTGTGTCAATTCTGTACTCAATAGAATTTGGAGGATTACCAAAGAAGAACTGGTTGCTTTTTTTATTGATCAAAGCGATGGCCAAATCGAAGGTAATCATCCAGCTATTTATGCCTGGCCAGGGCGTGGAAACCCGCATTTTGCCGGTATCCTGGGGTTCGAGCTGCCTGATGTACCTTCCTACGATCATCTGGCGCCCTTTTTTGATGCCAATGGCGATGAAATTTACAACCCGGATGATGGCGACTTCCCTATGCGATTTCATTTTGGCTGTAGTGTAGACCCCTATCTGGCAGAAGAAATGCTGTGGTTTGTATTCAACGACGCTGTTATTCACACAACACCCGGTTTTTCTCCTCTCTATTTCGATGTACAATGTGTTGTGAGCGCTTATGCCTGTAGTGCGGATAACTTGCTGGGAAACACTATTTACGTGGAGTATTATTTGATCAACAAATCCATAGTGGATTATAATGAACTTCACGCAGGCATTTATGCAGACCTGTCGCTGGGTTGTTCCAACGACGATTATATCGGTAGCATCCCGGAATATCATACAGGATATGTTTACAATAGTGATAATAATGATGGAGGGTGCTCAAATCAGGAGGGGTATGGAAGCAATCCGCCTGCCGTGAGCGTTGCTTTGTTGCGGCAACTTACCGATCCTTGGTTATTTGAAACTGAACAGGGTGGTGTTATGCCGGTCTTTGACCTGCAATCGAGTGAACCTCCCGGAAAAAAACACCCTGAAAATGGGACGCAGTATTATTATAATCTGACAAGCCGATGGAAAGACAATAGCCCCCTGACTTTTGGGGGTGACGGCTATATGGATGGTATTCCGGTCAAATTTATTTATCCCGGAAACCCGTCAAATCCGCTGGAATGGTCAGAGGTCAGTACTATTCAATCCCCAGGAAAGCGCGGTATTCTTATTTCAAGCGGCCCTGTAGACATAGATTCCGGACGCGCGACGAGGATGGCTGTTTCCTTTTCGATCATTCAACAATCCAATAACAACCACCTACAGAACGTACAATTGTTAGCAGACAGCATGAGTCAGATAGCTATTCCCTATGAATATTGCTTCGATGGCCCCCCGTTGCCGTGTTCACCAATAATTTCGAGTACGGTTAATTATCCTAAGACCGATAAGACACTGGTGCTGTTTCCTAACCCTACGACAAATCAGATCAGGTATCAATGCAGTGATTGTAATCCAGCAGTGTTGATAATTTATGATCGCATAGGCAGGAGGGTCGCTCAAATCGACCACCCGGAAGAGCAGGGCTTAATAGGGATTGACCAGCTCTTCCCGGGGGCCTATTTTCTTCAGATGATAACTATAGAAGGGAAAGTAATTGTAAAGCCGTTTATAATTTCCAACGGTATCAAGTAAGGCTACCACCTCCCAAACGCCTCCTGCCAGTCGAGCATGCCGCCTAAGAGGTTGCGCACGTTTTGGTAGCCGGCCTGTTGCATAAACTGCTTGGCTGTATCGCTGCGCCTGCCGGAGCGGCAATACACTACGATTTCTTCGTCTTTGTGATCCTCCAACTCCACGATGGCGTTTATTATGTTGCCCAGCGGGTATAACGAACCGCCTATATTGAATTCTTCATGTTCATGAGGCTCTCGCACATCAATAAGGATGAATTTTTCGCCTTTGTCCATTTTTTCTTTTAATTCCTGAACGGTAATATCCATGTGGGTGTTTTTTAGTGCACAATTACGAGTTTGCGATGTTGTACCTGCTGGGTCTCCAAATGGCGTACGGCCATCCAGTACACGCCGTTGGGTAGGCCGGCCGTTGGCAATTCAGGGGCAAGGGCGCCCTGTTGTACAAGCTGGCCATTACTATTAAACAAGCGAAAATCAAATTGTTCGTATACGCCGCTGGGCAGGCTCACCGATACGACGTCGGAGGCCGGATTGGGGTAAATAGCCCACTCAAACCCTGTTTCTGATTTTGGTTCTTCTACCGGCGTGGCAACCGGTGTAACTCCTCCCACCACAGGTCTGATCATAAGCGCTCCGCCTGGGGTGAATTCTGATAGCGGTTCCCACCCCTGACCGCTGTTGCGGAAAATAAACTCCTTGGCATTGGGGCGGTTTTTGTCGTAGCCGATAGGCACACAACGCGTGAACTCGCAAGCCGTGACCTGCTGCCAACCTACGTAAAAATCGCCGGCGGGAATAAACAGCGGGGCATTATTGCCATCGGGGCCCACCAGCGGGTAGGTAGTAAAGCCCTGCAGCGTATCAAAAAACGAATCTGTGTAATAAGGGAGTAAGGGTTGCGAATAATCGGGCGAATTATCGAGTTGGCCGATCCACACGCGCAGGCGGAAGGTCTGATCGCTTACATCTGCGGAAGTATGTGGTATGTGAATACGGACAGCGCGCAACGAGTCGGAGACGCCCGCTGTAAACTTAACGGCTACTTGCGTACCTTCAGAGGTCACCAAGCCAGCTTCAGCGGTATCATCGTCGTAGGCAAAATAATTGTCGAAAACAGTAGTCTGGGTCAATTGGTCATTGCGTTGTACCGCTTCAAAACCTGGTTGATTGATTTGGGAAGTATTATTAAGGGTGTATTTCAACTGGAAATCCAGACGGTCGGCATCGTCAAAAGTGGGGCCTTCCATGGTAAGCAGGTAATTGGGCCACACATCGGGGAAACCGGTGGGGTCGTCCAGTAATTGATAGCTACGGCTCACCGGCATGCCATTGGGAATGTTGGCTTCCAGGCCGTTGAACAAAGTTACCGGCACGCCAAATACATTAAACCCGGAGTTTAGCTCCGTCAGACTAACGGAAGACGGACTGGCGTTGAGCGGCTCGCTGGCGTGGTTGTACACGTTGGCCGTGATAGTTGGGCTGAGCTCTTCGGCTTCGCGGCCTTCAAAATGCCGCCAGGGCATGCTGGAGTAATTTTTTAATATAAATTCCGGCAATTGGGTAAAGGCTACATCGCTGAAAATAGAATCTACGTGCACGGCGTCGAGGCGCACATAGTCGAGGTGCCAGGTATCATTGATGCCCAGGCGGTCGGCATAATTCCGGAAGCGAAACTGGAAGCCTTTGTAACGAAAATCCTGCGGTACGGGCACTGCATAAAAGCGGAAAGGTTCAGGAGTTGCATTGGTCTGACTGCCAGGAATGCCTTTGAGCGCCAGCGCTATCTGCCAGATGCCAAAGGTGTTTTTGAACTCGAGCACCAGTGAATCCTGCGTTTCAGGCCGGTCCATCAATCCGCGACGCTGGGCCCAGAAAGTGAGCGTCAGATCGCCGCCGGCGCCTTGCAGGTTGAGGTATCTCGAAGTTAGGTAGTCGGAGGGGCCGTATTGGCCGCCATAGGCGTCGCCGCGACCATCGATGCCGTCAAAGGTAGCTACCCCGATAGATGGCGGGCTTTCGGCCATTGTCGTATTGATAAAAGGGTCTATGTCGAGCCAGTGGTTAATAGAAGGCCAGGGACCGGCATAAGAAAAATCATCCATGAAGGGCAAACCGACGGTATCGCTGCTGATGCGCATTGCATAGTGAAACGTATCACAAACGGCATATTCGTCGCATAAAGCCAGGCATACCGAATCGGTACCCGCATAACGCGAAGCTTCGTACACAAAGCGGTAGTCGGGGGCGGAATAGTCGGTAAACCAGTATCGCTGTGCGCGG
>JAEUUQ010000357.1 GCA_016787505.1 Saprospiraceae bacterium
ATCGCCGCCTGTACGCGCCGCTACCCCACTCCGGGTACCGACGTATCGCTGGTACGACTACTTTCCAATGGCGAGCTCGACGATAGCTTTAGCGGTGACGGCATTGCCAGCATCCCCATTGGCAGTCTCGATGATGAAGCATACGCCCTGGCCATTCAATTCGACGGCAAAATCGTGCTGGCCGGCGCCGCCTACGATGCGGGGATAGCTGATATTGCGCTGCTGCGCTTGCTTGCCAACGGCTCACCCGATACAAACTTTGGAAATAACGGCGAGGTAATCGCCGGCGTCAATAATGCCGACGGCGTTTTTGGGTACGGCATAGCCATTCAGCCCGATGACAAAATCGCCGTGACAGGCACCGCCTATTTTAATGGCGGAGCTACCTCGCAATGGGCACTTTTTCGTTTTTTACCCAACGGCGCCCCCGACGCTTCTTTCGGCACGAATGGACTAGTGCTTACAGATATCGAAGCCACCGCTTTTGCCGAAGACATCGCTATCGATGCCGATGGACAACTGTTGGTGGCCGGCTACGGCCCCGTGGAAGGCTCCGGCTTCTACGACTTTACCCTCTCCCGCTTTTTCTCCAACGGCGACCCCGACACCGGCTTCGGCGACGACGGACTGGCCCGCGCCGGCTTCGGTACCGACTACGCCTCGGCTCACGCTCTGGCCCTCCAACCCGACGGCCAGATCATCGTGGCCGGCACTTCTTACCTCGATCTCAATGGCCGATTCGCTATGGCACGATATAACGGCGGCTTATCGGTAGCTGCCTCTGAACCAATCGCCTCAGTAACCGATATGCAGGTATACCCAAACCCTGTGCGCAACGGCCGCTTCGCACTCAGCTACCGGCTGAATGAAGCCCAGCACGTAAAAATCTCACTGGTAGATATGCAAGGCCGCCTCACCACGCTTTTCCTGAACGAAAAACAATCACAAGGCGCCTCTACCCGGTATTTCAACTTGCCGGCAAATACGCCCAACGGCATGTATTTGCTGCAAATGACTACCCCCTCCCAATTGGCACAGGTGAAGGTGGTGGTGAAAATGTGATGTGCTGATGTGCTGATGTGCTGATTTGCTGATTTGCCGATAATTAAATATTAATAAAAATTAAAATAAGCACTAATAAAATCAGCACATCAGCACATTAACTCATCAGCACATTTTATTTCAGCAACACCTCATAGATTTTATCCCTGGCTGCCCCGACCTTCTCGTGCAAAGGGCTGTCGGTGACCGTTCCCAGGTTGATAGCGATAAACACATACACCTTTTGCGCCGGGAAGTAGTACAACTCGCAGCCGGCGCCTATGCCGCCGCCGCTGTGGCCCATCGAGATTATTCCCTTGTCGGAATGATATGCTAATCCCAGGCCGTATCGCGGATTACCCTTGCTATCGGTTGCCCAGGTTTTCATTTGATCCAGCGTAGCGGGCGCAAGCAGTTGACCTTCCATCAATCCCTTCAAAAATTTAATCGCCTCAAGAGGGGTAGTAACAATACCGTCGTCGCCGATCAGTGTGGCTACGTTGTTGCGCTGCATTTGCGACACATTTTCTAACACGCCGTCGCTGTGGCGGTCCCAATAAGTATTTACCAACCTGGGGGATTTCAAATAGCGGGCTTCATTCTTGTAAAAAGTACGGGGAAGGTCCAATGGCTGAAAAATAGTCTCCGTCATAAATCGGGCATGATCGCCGGTGATGGCGTCCACCATCAAGGCCAACAATACGTAATTTGTATTCCGATAAGCGTATTTGCTGCCGGGCTCGAAATCGAGCGGCTTGCCTTTTATAAATGTAAGATAATCGGTTGGCGTAAAAATATGATCGGGGTGTTGCAAAAGATACGTGACATATGCCGGTGAAAAATTGTATTCCGGAATGCCGGAGGTATGGTTCAGCAGCATCCGCACCGTTATTTTGCCGGCATCGGTAATGAACCGGCTGTGTTGCTCGGGCAGATATTGGGTGATGGGTGTGTCGAGCGTTATTTTGCCTTGTTCGAATAATTTCAGCACGGCAACAGCCATATACGTTTTTGAAATACTTTGTAGGTATTGCAAATGGCAGCTTTGCATCGGGGTTTGGTTTTCTATTTTTGCAAAGCCCGCCGCTGTTTCCCACCAACCTTCAGAAGAATATATCGCCATTGCGCAACCCGGCACGCCGGCATCGACCAACTGCTGAAGCGCCTGCTTTATGGCGACGGCCTTCGAGTATTTGTCGGGGAGGTCGCTCGGTATTTCACAGGGGATAATGTTCAAATCTTGGGTGTATTTGGCGCAGCCGCTCCACAAGAGCAAGCCTAAACCATACACGAGTATATTTTTCATGGTCCTGTTTTTTATTTTTATAAAAAATCTAATTGCGGCTCAAGTGTATCCTCGAACCCACCTGGAAGAGTGTTTCCGGTACGATGGGAATACTTTTGTTGTAACCTTTTGTCATCAATAACTGGTAGCTCGCAAACGGGGAGAAATAGGTCCCCGGTGCATAATTGTCATACCCCAGCGAAACGCCTGCCGGAACGGCTAGTAACCCCTTCCCTTTGTGACCTATCGGCATCCATTCGCCATTGACTTGCCGGTAGGCCTCCACCGGACGGAAAGTGTACAGATAACCCACTCCCGCCTTTACTTCGGCGAAAACGCCCGAAAAAAGCGTAGGCCGCCAGGCCGCCTGGGTATATAATAGCAGCCCGTTGCCCACGGCTTTATTGCGATACCACACCGCGCTGATTTGCTGAGCCCAGTTGTGCTTGCCGTTGAGACTCAGCTCCGTGCCCAAGCCTATGCCGACGTTAGAAAAATTGGATTTGATGTCTTTGAACGGCATCGAAAGGGAGTGAAATTGCAGGGTAACAACAATGGGAAAATTGCGGTAGCTGCCTATACCCCCATCGTTTTGGGCCGATAGAGAGACAGCCACGCAACACGCGATAAGCGGCCAAAAGAAGTGTTTTTTCATGGTCTTTTTTTTCTCAAAAATAAATCCCAAAACAGGCAGGAAACATTCGAATGCCGGGCTTTTTTGCCGAGCTGTAGCAAGCTGGCCGCCGAAATGTCGTCATCCCGGCCGAAACCAGCTTTTAAATGAAGGCGCTTTGGTGCGACTCACCGGTATTTCAGGTGGAAAATTTTCGCCGGCACTTTTTTATGCAAATATACAGCAAAGTCCCAAAGTCCCAAAGTCGCAAGGCCCAGCCTGGGTAGTTCGTTTCGACTCCGCTCAACGACCGGGCAAGGATCGCACGAGTCCTACAGTCGTACAGTCCTACAATCGTACAGTCGTACAGTCCTACAGTCCCAAAGTCTTCCCCCGTTATCTCCGCTGAATAAATTGCATCCGCATCCCACCACCCGGGCCGGGGTTGGCCGGCGACAACGAATACGTAAAGCTCAGCATGCCGTAGCGGCCCAATGATCGGATGCGCTCTTCCTCGAGAAAATTCACGTCGGCGCGGCGGTTGAAACCGATATTTTTGTTGAGAATATCGAATACCGACAATTTGATTTCGGCGCGTTTTTTCATTACGCCTTTAGATAATGCGGCGCCCCACAGCGGAATGGTCTGGCTCTCACTGCCGGTTATGCCGTTGTACACCGAATAATCCATAGTCGAACTCAAAATAAAACCGACCGGTAAATACCAGTTGAACCCAGCGCCGTACACCTGGTTGACAAACTCCTGGTTGAGGGTTTTGCTGAGCGAGTAGGTCGTTTGGTTGTAGCTGATATTGACACTCAGGTTGAAATCAAATTTTTCATCTATATTAAATTCGTACCGCACTTCTCCACCCACTACGCTTCTTTCGGTCTTGTTTTCGACCTCATTGACCAGGCTGATGCCGCTCGACCACATAGAATTGGTAGTCATCCCGATGCGGCTTTTTAATTTGCGAATAGGAAACCCATAACTCAGATACACATCTGCTCTTTTTTCATCTTTCACGTTCACTGGGCGCCAGGTACGCACCAACAAATCGTCAATGGTTTGCGCCTCCGAAATGCTGTTGGCCGTATAGGTCAGGTTGATATTGGCAAATAAATTGGTCAAAGTAGCCTGGTTGAAAGAAGCGTAGCGCAGCCCTATTTCATGGTTGTATTCCGGCTTCAAATTGGGATTACCCACATATATGTTTAAAGGGTCGCTATTGTCAACAATGGGCTGTAATTGCTCAATATTGGGTTCTCTCACATTGGTTTCATAATCTATATTAAAATGGCTCGACATAGAAAAGTCGTAGTTGAAATGCAGGCTGGGCAAGACGTTGGTAAATGAACGCTGAATGGAGGTGTCTTGCAGCAACAATTCGCCATCGAGCCCCGAATGTTGTAGCTGAACCCCGGTAGTGAGGTTGAATGCCTTGCGGTTGAGTTTGAAATTGAGCCCCCCGCGATGGTAGTCGTAAATATTGCGATAGCGGTTGCTTAAGCTTTCGTTCCACTGCGATTCTCCGTTGCTGAGGTCGTACACGTTGCGGTCGAGGTCGGTGGCGCTTTGCTGGTAGGCGTAGTTCATTTCGAGGTATTTGCGCTTGCCCAGCGGCTCGGTATACGAGGCGTTGCCGCCGAAAGTGAGTACGTCGTTGCGCTGGGTGTTTGTCTGGCTTATGGAATCGGTGCGAAGCAGGGCGCCCGCTTCGTCGTAATAGCGGTT
>JAEUUQ010000377.1 GCA_016787505.1 Saprospiraceae bacterium
AAGAAAACCACTAACTTTGCGTTACCAAACAGTTCATTGTCCGTCAGAACGATAATGAGCGGATCAAATCCCAATAGCGACACAAAATTGCCCAGCACCAAATATACCCTGCATTCATCACAAACGGGAAAAACTTTTGAAAAAGCCTGTGATTGACGTAATCATACCTGCGCACAACGAAGAAAGATCAATAGGCCTGGTGCTTTCGGCTATTCCGGAGGGGCTGGTAAGAGAAGTTGTCGTTTGCAACAATGCAAGTACCGACCGCACGGTGCAGGTCGCTAAGGCTGCGGGCGCCACCGTACTTGACGAACCGCGAATGGGTTATGGCAGCGCCTGCCAGACGGCGATAAACTACCTGAGACAAAAGCCTGCTGATCAACAGCCCGACATAGTGGTGTTCATGGACGCCGATTATTCGGACCATCCTGAAGAGATGCACCGGCTTGTGCAACCGATCATAGATGACAAGGCCGACCTGGTAATTGGCTCCCGTGTATTGGGCAGCCTGGAACGCGGTTCGATGATGCCCCAACAAATTTTTGGCAATTGGTTGGCCACCAACCTGATCCGCTTTTTTTACAACTATCAGTTTACCGATCTGGGCCCATTTCGCGCCATTCGTTTTCCGCGGCTGGTACAGATGAACATGGAAGATCCCGATTTTGGGTGGACGGTAGAGATGCAAGTTAAGGCCGCCAAAGAAAAACTGAAATGCACGGAAGTACCGGTGAGTTACCGCCGCCGGGTGGGCACTTCGAAGGTGTCGGGCACCCTGCGAGGCAGTATGATGGCCGGTCATAAAATATTGTGGACTATATTCAAACTTTTGTAACAATCAATGGGTTGTATGAAGCGTTGAAGTGTTAGTTAAAGCTTTGCTTGTCAATGACTAAGTTTCACGAATCATCAATTCAAAACTAAAACCTACGCAAGATGTCCTTTATTGCTTATGCCGTATTGGGTATTTACACCACTGCACTCTTGTATATCACGATTTATTGCGTGATGCAGTTCAACCTGCTCTTCCATTACAAGAAGGGCAAACGCAAGGCCGATGCTGATCAAGCTGCTTTTGACGCTCTGCCCCAGCCGGCTACCCCAGTAACCGAACTCAAAGAGTATCCTTTCGTGACGGTACAACTCCCCATTTTCAATGAGATGTACGTAGTAGAAAGGCTTATCGACAACATCATCCAGTTTGATTATCCGCGCGATCGCTTTGAGGTGCATATTCTCGACGACTCTACCGACGAAACCGTGGAGATCACGAAGCGCAAAGTGGATGAGTACAAGGCGCTGGGCTACAACATCGAACAGATTCGCCGCCCGGTTCGCAAAGGCTACAAAGCCGGCGCGCTCAAAGACGGTATGGCTTACGCCAAAGGCGAATTCCTGGCTATTTTTGACGCCGACTTTCTGCCTCGCCCCGACTTTTTGAAAAAGACGATTCCTTACTTTGCACAGGACCCCAAAATCGGGGTGGTGCAAACGCGCTGGGAACATATCAACGAAGATTACTCGTTGATTACCAAGTTGCAGGCGCTGCAGCTCAACGTACACTTTACGGTAGAACAGGTAGGTCGTATGAAAGGCGACTATCTGCTCCAATTCAACGGTACTGCCGGCGTTTGGCGCCGCCAGACGATAGAAGATGCGGGTGGCTGGGAAGCAGATACGCTCACCGAAGATTTCGACCTGAGCATCCGCGCGCAGCTGAAAGGCTGGAAGATCAAATTCCTCGAAGAGATCGGCGCGCCTGCTGAACTTCCCGTGGAGATGAACAGCCTCAAGTCGCAGCAATTCCGCTGGATGAAAGGCGGCGCCGAAACGGCCAAAAAGATGCTTCCCACCGTATGGAAGTCGAATATGACTTTCGGCAAGAAGTTTCACGCTACGTTACACCTGCTGGGCAGTTCGGTATTTGTATTTGTGTTTATTACCGGCGTTTTCAGCGTGCCCCTGCTGTTCTTGTTGGGCGACCTCATAGAGATGGGCTTCGACCGCAATTTCTTTGCGTATTTCCTCATCGGTATGTTGTCGATTATCGCCGTGTATTATGTGGCTAATATCCAGAGTCCTGCCAATCACCACAAGGAAGACTTTGGGAAGTCGATATACAAGTTTGTATTCCTTTTCCCCTTGTTCCTGGCGCTGTCGATGGGCTTGTCGCTGCACAATACGATAGCGGTTATTCAAGGTTATTTGGGTAAAAAATCGGCTTTTGTGCGCACGCCCAAGTTTAATATCAAGACTTTAGCCGACAGTTTCACCAAGCACAAGTACTTGAGCAAAAAACTGTCGTGGACGACGGTATTCGAGGGTATTCTGGCTCTGTACTTCCTGGGCGCCGTCATCGGCGGCATTGTGATGCAGAATACTACGTTTATGATTTTCCACCTTATGCTGGCCATAGGTTACGGGGCGATATTTATCTTTACGGTACGCCACGCCAACGCCAAGTAAATGTCGGGGCCTAAGTCAATCCGAAATTTTTCGGAATGACTTAGGCTTCCAATTTTGGCATTTATGAAAAAAGCCTATATATTTGCGTCGCTTTAACCGCAAGGTAAGCGCTATCGGGGTGTAGCGCAGGTGGTAGCGCGCTACGTTCGGGACGTAGAGGTCG
>JAEUUQ010000383.1 GCA_016787505.1 Saprospiraceae bacterium
TCCAGGCAACTGTGGCGCCTTGGGCTTCTTTTATATTCCTGTCGGCCAGCAAGGTTGAAAAGTCGGTCGTAATGGTCATTTCCAACGGTTGCTCTTGAACAAAGGTATCGAACAGGCTCTGGGCGGACTGGTCGGTTTGGCCGGGGCGAAGCCATAAGTAGGTACCGGTGCTTACCAGGGCGACAAGAATGATAGTGAAATAGGTTTTCATGATATGGGTAAATTGATAATAATTTTCGCGTTGAATATAATGTCACAAAGTTGCGCTATTAGTTGCTCCTGAACACGCCACACTCGATGAACGCAAAATCGCACCTACCGGAAAGCCGTTTTTTATTGACCAATGACCCTTTTTGTCAGAAAAAGGTAAAAAACCGGCTTTTTAAGGGAGATGGGAGGCCGGCAGGAAAACGGTTCGGGATTGGGGAATAAAAAAGATAGTTGTTCTCTAATTTTAAAATTATATTTCTTAAAATAAATAAATTTAAAACAAAATAAAAGTGTGGTATAGTTAATCGGCTTGTTTTGATGATTTATTTGGTGGCATGGGTTAAAATAGCATCAGCATCGGTCAATTAAAAGGTAGCAAAAGCGCAACTTAAGCCCCTACTTTTGTCGTATCAATTATCACCCGGAAGAAGAATTAAAGACCGACATCATCATTAATCAAACCTGTTATTATGAAGAATTTGAAAAAAGCATTTATCCTGAGCGCCTTTTTTGCGCTCGTAATGCACACCCAACTAGGGGCCGCCGATGTGCCCACGATTACGATCCGGACTACAGGATTTGCCAAGAAGGTCAGCCTGGTGGTAGCTGACCTGGCTTCACACGCCACTGTGCAACTAAAAGACCTTCAAGGCAATATCCTCCTGGATGAGCGTATTAAGAACGCCGCACAATTTGCCAAGGTGTTTAACCTCGAGCAATTGCCTGCCGGCACGTACCGCTTGGCGATTATTACGGAGACGCGCGAAACCATTCAGCCGCTGACGCTGACCGAAACCGGCATTACTGTAGATGAGAATCAGCGCGAGGTGATATACGCCCCCGCTATCATTTGCAAAAACGGTTTTGTAGATGTTTCGTTGTTGAACAACCGCCTGACTACTGTAGAAGTGAGCGTGTTTGACGCTGCCGGTGAAAAGATGTTTACCGATACCCAGCGCAATGTACTGAAGGTTGAACGCCGCTATGATACGTCGAACTTGCCCATAGGCAACTACCTCGTTCGCGTTAGCACACCCTATCGCACGTATTACAAAGATCTCTCAGTTAAGTAAGATTAATCGAAAGGGGTTCCATGACAACAAGGCCATATCTTCGCTTGGAGGTATGGCTTTTTTTTGATGTGCTGATGGGTTAATGTGCTGATAATTAATTTAATAAAATAAAACTATCAGCAAATCAGCACATCAGCAAATCAGCACATCAGCACATCAGCACATCATTCACAGTCCACCCGGTCAAATTTCTTCGAGAACTGAGCACTGGCAGCATCCTTGAAGACCAGGTCGGCCTGGCCGGGCGTTTTTTCCATCAGTTCGCCTTCTTTTTGCAGCAATTGGTTGCCAGAGAGCTTGAAGGCTACCTCTTCCGATTGCTGGCTACCTTCAATGGTATAGTGGTAAATGCCGGTGATTATATCTCCTTTTTTCTCTCCTTCGATGACGCCATGTGCGCCGTCTTTCTCGTAAGGCATCCAATCCATGGTTCCGGCTACTTTATTGTCCAGCAGGATAGACAACGTAATGCGGGTGGTATCCTGGTTTTTATCGCCTTCGGTCATCACGAAGCACATCACTTCTGAATTGGGCTTCACGGCTGAAGTATCGGCAGCCGCGTCGCCGGCAGTATTTGCCTCTTTGTTGCCGGGCTGGCAGGCAGCCAGCATTAACAGGAAGCTTACAGGGAAAATGAATCGGTACATAATTAGGTTTGTTAATTTACGAGTAACTGTTTAGTAGGGTTTAGTGCATGCGCAGTTTATACTTCGCGCCGCTAAGTTTTAGGCATGACCCAGGCTCGGGCGCGAAGGATAATACCGCTAAGCCGGAAAAGTTATGCCTATAACTTGACGGCGTGCGGTATAGCGATTGGGTTTAGCGAATTCGCGTATGAATCAAGGATCAAATATCAATAAAATTCCCCTACTAAACCCTACTAAACCCTACTAAACCCTACTAAACCCTACTAAACCCTACTAAACTGTCACATTAAAAAAAGGTATGACAATACATGAAGGAATGCAATAGGTCAGTCAATTCCCAATAAATCAGCGATACGCTCCCAGGCCAATTTGCGGTATTCCTGGAATTGATTGGAGTATTTGGTATCGCCCGTGTCGACATATGATTGGAAGGCCTCCGCTTCATTTTTGAGAATATCAAAAGTGGCGATGGCTTCCAGGACGAATTTTTTGTCGTCTGCACTGGTGACAAAACCCGAGCTCAATAACTTGTTGTAGCTGGTTTTCATATTGTCATGCAATGAAATTTGCTCGTCCAGCAATCTGATTACATAATCGCTTTCGTACGCTTCATGCTCATAAGCATCCGCTAAAATACCCAGGGTGGTGTAGCTGTTGTAAAGCGCTACTGCCGAAATGGATCCGATCGATTCCAACGCGGCATCTGAAGTCGCCTGTGAAAATACAGGCAAGTGGAGCGCACCCACCAATACCAGGCTTATGGCAAATCTCAATAGGTTTTTCATGTGTGTATGTTTTGATTTGAAAATAAAAATGAGGGTTTATGCGACTGAAAGCGAACGAAATGAGTCCCGACTACAAGTCGGGGGAGTCCCGTACTGACCCAAGGGAAGTCGGGAAGAGTTTAATCAAACATTCAACATCATCAAATCGCCAGTTTATTCAAAAAAACAATAGTCGTCTGGATGTCATCGTGCAAAACGCGGTCGGTTTCGAGGCGGGGGACGAGGTTGCGATAGCGGGCTACAATGCCTTCCAATGCCGGCGAAGTCAACATGGGCCGGCGGAATTCCAGCGCCTGGGCAGCCGTCATCCATTCGATAGCGAGCAGGGTGTGTACATTATTCACTATCTGGTAGGCTTTTGTCGCCGCGTTGGCCGCCATACTCACGTGGTCTTCCTGGCCGTTGCTCGACACGATAGAATCCACAGATGCAGGCGTGCATAGTTGTTTATTCTGGCTCACAATAGACGCCGCCGTATATTGAGGGATCATCAATCCGGAATGCAACCCCGGCCTGGGTGTCAGAAAAGCCGGTAGTCCACGTGTGCCCGAGATTAGTTGATACGTGCGTCGTTCTGATATGCTGCCAATTTCTGCGAGGGCTATGGCCAGATAATCGAGGGCCAATGCAATGGGCTGTGCGTGAAAATTGCCGCCCGATAAGATGGCGTCTTGGTCGGGAAAGAGGTTGGGGTTGTCGGTGACGGCATTGACTTCGGTGAGTACTACTTCGCGCGTATGCGCGATGGCGTCGCGGCTGGCGCCGTGTACCTGCGGCACACACCTGAATGAATAGGGATCCTGTACATGCGCTTTGGGGCGCAGGGCCAGCGCGCTGCCTTCCAGCCATTTGCGCATGCCTGCTGCCACCTGTTGCTGACCCGCATGCGGCCGGATGCGGTGTATGCGCTCGTCGAACGGAGACAAATGGCCGTCAAAGGCGTCGTGCGAGAGCGCCGCCGTCATATCGGCCAGGTGTAGTAGGCGACCGGCTTTTAACAGACTCCATACGGCGTAAGCGGTGGAAAATTGGGTGCCGTTGAGTAGGGCCAGACCCTCTTTGGCCTGTAATTCCAGGGGCTGTAATCCCAACCTTTGCAGGGCGGCCATCCCACTCAACCGTTGCCCTTTGAAATATACCTCACCCAACCCTATCAGCGGCAGACTCAGATGCGCCAGCGGCGCCAGATCGCCCGAAGCGCCCAGCGATCCCTGCTGATAGATCACCGGGTATACCTCCTCGTTGTAAAACAATTGTAGCCGCTCAACTACTTCCAGTCGTATACCCGAAAAGCCGTAGGCCAGACTTTGTATTTTTAGCAACAACATGAGA
>JAEUUQ010000387.1 GCA_016787505.1 Saprospiraceae bacterium
TCGCTGATTTATCGCGACCAATGGCGAAGCGTACTTGAAAACCCCTATGTGACGTATTCAGGGGCTGCCGATTTTCGCTTTGGGTTTAATAAGCGCAAAGCCAATTACAAAGACGCCGCAGGGGTCGGTGTGCTGTTTTACAACGACCGCATTCCCGATATCGGCTTTTCAACCAGCCAGGTGCAGATTTCGGCAGCTTTCCATAAATCGCTGAGCAAAAACAACGACCAGTTTTTGAGCTTGGGCGCTCAGTTTGGCATTGCCCAGCGCAACGTGAATTACGACAAGCTAAC
Organism: Saprospiraceae bacterium; assembly: GCA_016787505.1. Taxonomy (GTDB): domain Bacteria; phylum Bacteroidota; class Bacteroidia; order Chitinophagales; family Saprospiraceae; genus JABWBR01. Next base: position 294 of record JAEUUQ010000387.1, read on the forward strand.
CTTTGAAGACCAATTCAACGGCACCAGCGGCTATTCGAACAATACCGGTGAGCCGCTGCCCGAAAATAATTTTGCTTACGGCGATTTTAACGTCGGACTCAACTACACGTATGCGCCCGAGCAACAGGTCGGCGTTTTTATCGGCGCGGCGATGTATCACATCCTGGAGCCATCGGTGAGTTTCTTTTACGACAATGACAACCCCGATCGCTACCCCGACGATAGATGGCAGCGCAAATATGTGGCCCACGTGGGTCTTCAAATACCTACCGGTAATGTGGTACAGATTATGCCTCGAGCCCTTTACTACCGCCAGGGGCCCCATAATGCCGTGAATGCAGGTACCAACCTGCGTTTCCTGGTAGATGAGATCAGAGGTAATGCCCTTCATGTAGGCGGGTGGGTACGGCTCAACAACGACGAAACAAAAAAATGGCTGGCATCTGCTGCCATTGGCATGGTAGGCGTCGAGTTGGGCAATTTCCTGATCGGCCTGAGCTACGATGCCACGTTAAGCGATTTGACGAAAACCAAACGCGGGCAAGGCGCCTTTGAAATTTCGATCGCTTATCTGGGCGAATACGAAGACGATACCGTGTTATGCCCCAAATTTTAGTAAGGAATTATATTTCAAAATCGACACCGCGTTTAAGCAGATCGTCGTAACGGTCTTTTGCCAGTTGCTCGTATCGTTTTTTGTCAAAACGGTACAAAATAGCAGGCCGGTGGGCAACGCCTTCCTGTTTCCCAACTTCTTCTAACACGCCCATTTTCAGGATACGCGCCCGGAAGTTGCGCTTATTGAGCGCGGGTACGCCCAAAATGGTCTCGTACAATCCTTGCAATTGCGACAGCGTAAATTGTTCGGGCAGTAATTCAAAACCGATGGGTTGGTACCGAACCTTTGCCCTCAAGCGGTTGATAGCTACCTGCAGAATTTGGGCGTGATCAAAAGCCAATTCGGGCAATCTATCTATCTCGAACCAATGCACTTTGCTTGCATCAGAAGCCGATCTGACGGGATGTTCGGCGAGATCGACAAGCGCATAATACGCCACGCTGATTACCCTGCCCCGAGGGTCTCTTCCAGGGGCGCCAAAAGTGTATAACTGTTCGATAAATACATTTTTGACACCCGTTTCCTCTTCCAGCTCTCTCAGTGCCGCTTGTTCCAGATCTTCATCCATTTCAACAAACCCGCCGGGTAATGCCCAGCAGGCCATATAAGGCTCGTGCGCACGCTCAATGAGTAGTACTTTGAGTTTGCTACCTTCGTACAGGCCAAAAATCACGCAGTCGACGGTAAGTGCAGGGCGGGGATAGTCGTAGGTGTAGGGCATGGCGGTTCTCTGTTATCGGTTATCGGTTATCGGTTGTCGGTTCAAATAGGACTTCGGGCCAGTTGCCGGGGGTGCTGTGCGTTTGCAATAAATGAAGCAACACTGGGCCCAGTAGCAGTGTCTGGATAAGCGGGCCTTCTATTTTTGCCACAGGCATAGCGGTATATACAACCGCTCCCTCTTCCTGTGCGTCCATATCACAGGAAAAAGTGAAGCGTTGGAGGTAATTGAGAAAACCTTCGTCAAAAAGCGGGTGCTGTGCCTCGTCTTTCATACTACCGAGAAAAAAAATATCGTTATCGGGCCAGGCATACTTCGACACGAAATCGGTAAAAAGGGAAAAACCCGCCAAGGTAATGGGCTGGTCTGCCGGCCAATGGCGGTTGACAACAATCTGATACGAAGTCCTCGACTGGTAAGTCCCGTTTTTCCAACAGCGATAGGCTTCCTGCAAAATGCGGATATTTGCTTCGCCGATTTTTGAAGTGAGCGGCATAACGCTTAGTTTGGATTCAAAACTAAGTTAAAAAAAGAGTTGTTCAAAGTTTTAGAAAGCTTTTGCATCAAACCATTTCATGAAATATATACCCTTTTTTACAGTATTCATCCTGCTTGGCTACTTACCCGTGCATGTGGCAGCTTTGGAGGCGCCTGATACCACCGGCCCCGTCTGGCAAATACAGCGGATATACGAAGGCAGGTTTAGCGTGTCGATCCCGGGTGAATTAAAACTTAAAACCGATACGATCAGCGCTCCGCTTGGACGAATGGCGTATCACACTTATTTTTACCAGCCCCAGGAAAAAAATTCCGACATACTAGTGTACATGGTGAGTTACTGCGATTACCCGGAAGGCGCCCTGCCCGCCGACTCACTGGAGTTGATCAAGGCATTTTTCGACGCTACGGTCGAAGCGGCGGCAGCCGGCGTAGAAGGCAAAGTCATCTACGCTTCTGATCTCGATATACAGGGATATCCGGGCCGGATATGGCGGATACAGTACCTCAACGACCAGGCCGTGATTAAAACAAAAGCCTGCCTGGCCGGCAACCGGTATTATGCCGTTCAGGTGGTTTGTTATAAAGAAAAAAGCCTGCACAACTCCGTAGATAAATTTCTGGATTCCTTTAAGCTCTTTTCACCCTAATGTCATGACAACAAATAAATTGGCACTTGCCGGACTGGCACTGGGACTTCTGGCGCTCCACGCCTGCAACAATCCGACTCAACCCGCCTCAACTGCTACTTCCATGCAAGCCGAAAACTCTTTTGATTGGCAGGGGCACCGCGGCGCCCGCGGCCTGCTGCCCGAAAACAGTATTCCTGCTTTCATCAAAGCGCTCGAATACCCGGCGATTACCACGCTCGAGCTTGACGTAGTGGTATCGTCCGACAGCCAACTCATAGTTTCACACGAGCCCTGGTTTTCCGCTGAAATATGCAGCCACCCCAGCGGGGCGCCTGTCACGGAAGAAGAAGAGAAAGAGCTGAATATCTTTCGGATGACGGCTGCGGAAATAAGGCGCTACGATTGCGGAAAAAGAGGCCACCCCCGTTTTCCTGAGCAAAAAGCCATGCCTGTACACAAGCCTACGCTCACCGAAGTAGTACAAGCGGTAGATAGTGCGGCACTCGCCATGGGCCGGCCCTTGCCGCGGTATAACATCGAAATAAAAAGCAAGCCGGAGTGGGACGGCGTCTACACTCCCCCACCCTCCGAATTCGCCCAGCTGGTCATCGCTCAAATCGGGCAACTGCAAATTGGCAATCGCGTTTGCGTGCAGTCTTTTGACGAGCGCCCCCTCCGGGAAGTAAATAGGAATGCTTCAGGTTTGATAATATCCCAATTGGTGGAAAATTACGACGGAGTAAAATTTAATTTAGAAAAATTAGGATTCACGCCACAAGTATACAGCCCTCACTACGGGTTGATCACTGCTGAGACCGTCAAAGTCTTGCATAATTCGGGCATTCGCGTCGTGCCATGGACGGTCAATACTACGGCGGAGATGGAGCAATTAATAGAATGGGGCGTGGACGGGATTATCACGGATTATCCGGACAGGATACCACGGAACCGGTAAAAGTGACAAGATTTTTTTTACCACGGAGTTTCACGGAGTTCACACGGAGTTCCACAGAGTGGGATGTTGACGCTGCGGAACAACTTTTTTTCCGCCACCTACAACTTAAAACCTACATAATTAATCTCACTCTCCCCCCCTCCCCTTTCGCAGCCACTCCCGGCGCGGGCTTCGCTCGTCCCTCGCTTGCCTCGCTTGGTCGTCGCTGCGAAAGGCTTTTGCTCACAGAGAGGCCCGGAGGAACAAACCCCTAAACTGGAAGGGAAACCAACACCAAACGAAAACCGACAAAGTCGTTGCGGAACGTCGGCGCGTCGTTGCGGCGGTACGAGGAGCGGCAGCGCTGAGCGTTGTCGATCCAGCTGCCGCCGCGCTGCACGCGGAGGCCGCCCTTTTCCGGGCCGGGCGGGTTGTTAATAGTTCCCTTGTCTAAGCATTCCTGGTAGTACTTGCTACCGTACCAATCGTTGCACCACTCCCATACGTTGCCGCTCATGTCGTATAATCCCAACTGATTTGGCAGTTTCAGGCCCACGGGTTTGGTTTCGCCGTGACTGTTGTCGTCGTACCAGCCCACTTCGTCCAATACGTCACTCCCGGCGTATATTAAGGACTCGTTTTTACCCTGTAAACCGCCCCTCGCGGCGTACTCCCACTCTGCCTCGGTAGGCAGGCGATATACCGTACGGGGCGGGCGGGTGTTTTCGGTGAGGTCATTCAACGCGGGTAAAAAAGATCGGTCTATTTCCTCCCAGGAAACGGTTTCCACGGGCCGGTCGGCGCCTTTGAAATAAGAAGGATTGTTCGTTTCGCCCAGCACGGCCGTCCAAAGCGCCTGGGTGACGGGGTATTCCCCAATACGGAAATTGTCCAATTCAACGGGGTGAACGGGCAATGAAGAATCGCTCCAACTTTTGCCGCCCATATCGAAAGTCCCTCCGGGTACGGCGATCATGGCAAAAGGCCGGGTAAGACCCGGTAGCATTTGGTAGTGGTTTTTCATGTTTATAAGCGAAAACCTGCGAACCCGAAGTGCGGGCTTGCAACGTTTTTTTCTCAAAAGTAAGCACTACGCGCGGCAAAAGCAATTGGTAGTTAAAATAGGGGGTGCGTACATGCCTTGACTTTTTCGGAAGAAAAACCGATATTCGCAGAAATGAATATGTGGCTCAAGCGTCAATTGCATACCTATTCTTTCAGTGTTTACTAATAAAATGTCATGACCGTAGATCAAAGAATAAGAGAGCAGATCAAAGAGAAAATTGAGCATCTACCCAGCGAGAAGCTTGCTGAAATACTGGATTTTCTGGACAGGATAGACGATCAGGAGCAGCATGTCCGGGAAATACTGTCATTTGCAGGCAGTTGGCAAGGCCTGGACGAGGAAGTGCTTAATGATCTGACTGTTGATCTTTATAAAAACAGGATGGTATCAGATAGGGAAATAGAGGTAAAATGAAAGAGGCTCTAATTGATACGGATATATTGTCATATTTCTTTAAGGGGGATATCGAAGTGATCAAGCATATGCAGGCATATCTAAAAACCTACCCTAAGCTGAATATATCCATCATAACAAAATACGAGATAATTAGTGGTCTTGAATACAAAAATGCAACCAAACAACTTGAGGAATTCGACCGATTTCTTGAAACCTGCGAAGTGATTAACCTCTCTGATAAATCCATTCGGATTGCTGCAACCGCCTTTGGAGAATTAAAAAGAAAAGGAATAACGCTGGGGGCATCTGACTTGCTCATAGCCGGAATAGCCATAGAAAAGCAGTGGCAATTGATAACAAATAATGAAAAGCATTTCAGAGAAATTGGCGGGCTCGAAATGGGTAATTGGAAAAACAGCGAAAAACCCGTTAAATAGCAGCGATACTATAACTCCACGCAGCTCCATTTTACTTATGATTATTATATATACTGCAAGTGTCACAGCGCATGTTATCCCTTCATAGTGATGCCTGCCGGTATTCCGCCATTGTCAGTCGCAGTTTGTAGTAGGGAATAGATTCGTCGAAGAGCTCGTAGAGGGCTTTTAATTTGGGCGGTTGTTCTACGTATTTCGAGGCTTTTACGATTTCGCGGCGTTCTGCGGGCGGTACCAGTTGGTCTATGTTGATTTCGATGCCTTTTTCGATCAGGTGAACGAGGTGGTTGTATACCGTTTCTTCGGCAATTTGTCTTTTAGCGGCGATTTCCGGAGCGCTCAGGCCCGAGTTGTACATTTCGAGCGTGATCTGATAGGTAGATCCCTGGGGCGTATTGCCTTTTTGGCTCACATAATCCAGTATCAGGTCGATAAAATCGGTTCCGTATTCTTTGAGTTTGAAGTCGCCGACCCCTGATATCCGGCTCATTTCCGATTCGTTGAGGGGTTTCATGGCGGCCATTTCTTCGAGGGTGGCATCCGAGAATATGAGATACGGGGGGATGCCCCGTTCACGGGCCAGCTTGAGGCGGTGTTGACGGAGCAGTTCAAACAATTCGCCGGTGGTGCGTTGGCGGACGGTGACCTGCTGGGCTTTTTCCTTTTCTTGCTCCTGGCGATCTTTGAGGGTTTTCATCCTGATCAGCTGTACTTTTTCGCCTTCAAAAAGTACCCGCCTGCTGGCCGGGGTCAATTTGAGCACGTGGTGCTGGTCGTGTGCGATTTCGATGTATCCCAGGTTGAGCAGCAAGGACAGGTGCTGTTGCCACTCAGCAGGAGACAGGTCGCGGCCGGCGCCGTAGGTTTTGATCTGGTCATACCCCTGGCTGAGCAACTCTTTTTTTCCTGCCCCTCTCAAAATATCGATCAGCATTTGCATGCCCACCTTTTCGCGAAGTCGATAAACGGCAGACAGCGCTTTTTGGGCTAGTTCCGTGCCGTCGAAGTATTCAGGTGGGTTGCGGCATACGTCGCATTTGCCGCAATTGTCCGAAAAATCCTCTCCGAAATAGTTGAGCAAAATACGTCGCCGGCACACCAGCGCTTCGGCGTATTGACGCATACGGTCCAGCTTAGCCAACTGGATTTCTTTGTTTTCGCTCTCGGGCTTGTCTAATATGTCCTGAAGCACCATCACATCGTGATAGCTATAGAACAGCAAAGTATCGGCAGGGGCGCCGTCGCGGCCTGCGCGGCCTATTTCCTGGTAGAAACTCTCCAGGTTTTTGGGCAGATTGTAGTGAATGATCCATCGCACATTCGACTTATCGATACCCATGCCGAATGCGATGGTGGCGCAGATTACCTGCACGCGGTCTTCAATAAAGTCCTCTTGTGCTTTCGCGCGTTCGCCATCTGCCAGTCCGGCGTGGTAGCAGGCCGATTTAATGCCTTTTGCCGCCAGTTTTTGGGCCAGTTCTTCGGTACTTTTGCGGCTCAGGCAGTAAATAATACCGGGCTGGCTGGCGCGTTTATTGATAAAGTCGAATATATGCTCCAACCTGCGCTGGCCGGGTCTGACCTCCAGGCCGAGGTTTGGGCGGTCGAAAGAGGCGATGTATATCGCGGGATCCTGCAGCCTGAGTTGTGACACTATATCGGTGCGGGTGAGCTTATCGGCTGTAGCCGTGAGCGCTATCACCGGGACCTGGGGAAAAGACTGCTTCAAAAAATGCAGCTGGGTGTATTCGGGCCTGAAATCGTGGCCCCAGGCCGAAATGCAGTGTGCCTCGTCTATGGCGAATAAATTTATCGGCGTACTTTTAAGGAAAGATATGAAACCCTGTGAAATGACTTTTTCGGGAGATACGTACAGCAGGTCAAGTTCGCCGTTAAAAAAGCGGTCTTCCACTGCACGTTGCTCCTTGGCTGAATTGGAGCTATTCATAAAAGCCGCCCTCACTCCG
>JAEUUQ010000393.1 GCA_016787505.1 Saprospiraceae bacterium
GCCGGCGCTTTCGGCTGGTTGCTCTATCACGCCTGGAAAGAAACGGGCAATCCCGAATACCTCAAAGGCGCCGAGTGGTCTATAGAATTTCTCAATAACTGGACCACCAACCCTTCGTACGAATTGCAACTGCCCTACGGCGCCCTTACCGCCGCAAAAATAAACGCCGAACTAGGCGCCGCTTACAACGTAGAAAAGATGGTCAACTGGTCGTTTAACAAAGGCCCCTTGCGGGGTTGGGGTACCATCGTTGGCGACTGGGGCGGCTTCGACGTGTCGGGGCTGGTAGGGGAGGCCAACGATGCCGGCAACGACTACGCTTTTCAGCTCAACGGCGTGCAACAGGCAGCGGCCCTCGTGCCGATGGTGCGTTACGACAAGCGTTTTGCCCGTGCCATAGGCAAGTGGGTACTCAACCTGGCCAACGCCACCCGGTTATTTTATCCCGGATTTTTACCCCCGAATATGCAGGATGCGAGTGCCTGGTCGACGGTTAACGACCCCGACAGGGTAGTCGGCTACGAAGCTTTGCGGGAAGTATGGCAGGGCTTTTCTCCATTTTCAACCGGCGACGCCGTCAACGGCGGCTGGGCAGCCACCAACCTGGCCTTGTACGGCACTTCTTCCATAGGTTATCTGGGCGCTATCGTTGAAAAAACCAACGTGGATAAAATTTTAAAAATCAATTTATTAAAAACGGACTTTTTCCGGGAAGAGGCTTACCCCAGCTATTTATTTTACAATTCTTACAATACTTCAAAAACCATTGAATTTGCGATAGACAATGGTCCGGCGGATATATACGACGCGCTTTCCGAGGATTTCATTCTGCAGGATGCCACCGGCACGGTCAACCTGGTCATTCCGGCCAACCAGGCCATCCTCGTCGTCGTTTGCCCTGCCAACGGAGAAATTACTTATGATAATAATAAAATGCGGGTAGACGGCGTAGTGGTGGATTACAACCAAAGTACCCAGCCTTTCTCCTGGGCGCCCCGCATAAAAGCGCTGGCCGCTGCGGATAACCCCCTCCAGGCCAGCCTGAATACGACGCTTTACTGCACCGTTTTTGATGCCGACTCCGACCAATTTACTTACCAATGGAGCGCCACAGCGGGCAGTATCACGGGTACGGGGGAATCGGTAGCGTTTACAGCGGCCGGCCCGGGTACTACTGAAATCGTGTGCATTGCCACCGATCCGGAAGGCAACAGCGATACCGCCACGCTGGTACTGCCCATTGTAGAAGAGATCAACGTGGCGCCGCAAATTGCTGAAATTCAAAAAAGCGTACCTTATGTAGCCCCTGGCGGCGTAATCCAACTAATCTGCCTGGCTACCGATGCCAACAACGACCCGCTGGCGTATTCCTGGAACGCATCGGGGGGCAGTATCGGCGGCACGGGCAGCAGCGTAAGCTGGACGGCCCCGCTTGCTGAGGGCATTTACCAGGTAACCGTTACCGTTACCGACGACGAAGGGTTATCGACTCAGGCTACTACTACCTTACTATCAAAAATCTTTATTGCCACCTCAGGAAATATCATCGCCGATTATCCATTTAGCGGCAATGCCAATGACGTAAGCGGCAACAACCTGCACGGACAGAACAACGGCGCCATTCTCACCGCCGACCGCCTCGGCAATCCGCAGAGCGCTTATTATTTCAACGGCGGCGCGCAGCACATTGCCGTGACCAACCAGCCCATACTCAATTTTCAGGATGCGATCACCGTTTCCTGTTGGTTCAGGGCCAATGACCTACCCGAAAAAGAGACCTTCCTGTTGTCGCACGGCAGTTGGCAAAATCGCTGGAAGTTATCGATCACCCCTGATAAATACCTGCGCTGGACGATCAACTCCCTCAACGGCATCAGCGACCTCGATGCGACCATTCCGCTGCAAACCGATAGCTTTTTCCACACGGCAGTGACGTATGACGGCACTATTCTGGCGCTTTATCTCGGCGGCCAATTGCACAGCTACAAAGCCCTAAGCGGCAAAATTCGCACCACGGCGGTTCCTTTCCTCATGGGACAAATGCTGCCGGGAGAGACTACCTACAACTTCAAAGGAGTAATTGACGAAGTGAAGATCTACGACTACGCCCTGACGCCTACCGCAGTGAATGCACTCTACAATGGAAATACCACCCCGGTGGAAGAACTCATGCCGGATACACAGATACTACAGGTTTATCCCAACCCCGCTTTCGAAATACTTGAAGTGACCTTGCCCTTGCCAATCGCTGGCTCGGCCAACCTGCAGGTTTTTGACCTTGCCGGTCACCTCGTTTTTGAAAAACAATACGGAAGGGAAGAAAATGCCCTGTTAGATGTGAGCTTTTTACAGCCTGGTATGTACACCATAGCGTATATGGATGAAAAAGGCCGGTTTTTAGGCCGGTTTGTCAAAATTTGAATTGGAACCCATTTTCTAATTATAAATAGTTTTTATGATGAAGCAGCTATTACATGTGGTCGTCATCTGCCTATGCTGTCTGATGACAGTAGCGGGGGTGTATGCGCAGACTCCCGTGGCGCATTACTCCTTTTCGGGCAGTGCAAAAGACGGCTCTTCTTTTGCCAATAACGCATCGGTAAACGGTGCGACCCTTACGCAGGACGTTTTTGGATTGTCGAACAGCGCCATGTATTTTGACGGCGTGCAAGGCGCCGTACGGGCGCCGAATGCCGCCCACCTCAACTCGGCCAACGCGACGATCAGCTTTTGGATCAGCCCCGAGTCGTTCCCCGGCCAGGGAGAAGTCTACCTGCTCTCGTTCGGCGGTTGGCAGGAACGCTGGAAAATCTCGCTGCCCTCGCACGGCAAACCGGTTTTTACCACGCATTCCGGCGGCGCCTGTTGCAGCGACATGGACTCGGGGACGCCGCTAACGCTTGGCGCCTGGACACATGTGGTGATGGTACACGACGGTGCGAAAGACATCATCTACTTTGACGGAGTAAAAGTAAACGAGAAAAATGTAAGCGGCGCACTCGACGCCACAACCCATCCCCTGGGCATCGGTTACAATCCGATTGACAACGCCAACTTCTTCAACGGCATACTGGATGAGGTAATGCTGTTTGACGTGGCGCTTTCCGATGCACAGGTGACCGCGCTTTTTAATACGCTGAACACCGCGCCGAACATTCCGGATGGCAAGGTAGCCCAATATTCATTTGACGGAAACGGCCTGGATGGCGCCGGCTTCGGAGGCCATGCCGATATCTTCACTGCCACATTGACAACCGACCGCTTCGGTTATGGCAAAAGTGCCTTGTTGTGCGACGGCGTTCAATCGGAAGTGACCGCTCCCAACAGCACTCATCTCAATTCGCCAAATACTACCGTTAGTTTTTGGGTAAAACCTAATAGTCTGCCCGGCAACGGCGAAGTTTTCCTGTTGTCGCTAGGCGGCTGGCAGGAGCGCTGGAAAATATCGCTTCCCGCGCACGGCAAACCCGTATGGACTACCAACCACGCCAACGGCATCTCCGACATGGATAGCGGCGACGGCAACACCCTTACGCCGGGTGAGTGGACGCATGTGGTAATGGTGCACAACGGCGCCAAAGACATCATTTATTTCAACGGCGCGCAGGTGGCCGAGAAAAACGTAGTCGGCGCCCTCAACGGAACCACCTACCCCCTCGGCATCGGCTTCAACCCGATTGATGGCGGCAACTGGTTTGACGGAGCGCTTGACGAGATAGAGATATACAACATTGCGTTGTCCGGCACGGAAATTGCCGATTTATACGCCGCGCAATCCACCTTCCCAGGCTCGACCGATAACCTCGTGGCTAATTACAGCCTCAACGGCAATGGTACCGATGACTCACAATTTGGCAACCACGCCCAGTTGGATGGCGGCGCAACGGCTGCTCCCAACCGCCACGGTTGGGGCTCCAACGCCCTGACAGGTGCGGCCAGGGCCGACAACTCTATCGCGCTGCAATCCGATTACACCACTATCAGTTTTTGGGTGAACCCCAATAGCTTGCCGGGTACCGGCGAAGTATACCTGCTCTCCAACGGCGGCTGGCAGGAACGCTGGAAAATATCGATGCCCTCGCACGGCAAGCCGGTATTCACCACGCACTCCGGCGGCGCTTGCTGCAGCGATATGGATTCGGGAACGCCGCTAACCATAGGCGTTTGGACGCATGTCGCTATGGTACACGACGGCACGAAAGACAAAATCTTTTTCAACGGCGTACTGGTGAACGAAAAAAATGTAGCCGGGGCTTTGGATAAAACCAGGCATCCGCTGGGTATCGGCTACGACCCCATCGACAACGGCGGCTTCTTCGACGGCGCTATCGACGACGTACAGATTTACAACGTTGCGCTGGACGATGCGACCATTGCCGCCCTGTACAATGCCCAAAACCCCGAACCGGTTGTGGGCGGGCCGCTCGTGGCTCATTATGCCTTCAGCGGCAATAGCCGGGATGAAACGGCATATAATAACCACGCTTCGAATGCCGACCTGGGAAAAGACCGCTTCGGCAAATCCAACAAAGCAGCTGCTTTTGACGGCGCCTCGGAAGTGACCGCCGCTAATTCGCCGCAGCTCAACTCGCCGCTTACGACCGTCAGCTTCTGGGTGAACCCCAACAGCCTGCCCGGC
>JAEUUQ010000402.1 GCA_016787505.1 Saprospiraceae bacterium
TCCCCAATTGGCTACAATCGGCAATGTCAGTTGTCAGTTGTCGGTTGTCAGTTTCAAGGCATAAATAACAGATAACCGACAACGGAATTTGCTCACTATCGCTCAATCACGAAAATCCAAACATGCTCTTATTAAACACCCTGACTAAGCCCGATAATATGGCTGTATTTTACAAATTCACCTGTTGCTGCATTGTTTTTCTCGGCTGTTTATCGCCCGCAAGGGCTCAAAGCCAGGCAACCTCGGATGCCGTCAGCGGTGATTTTCGCGGCGTCACGATCATGGAGATGTTGACCTACCTGAAAAACAAATACCAGGCTACTTTTTATTTCGACCCTGCCGAAGTGCCTTCCCTGGAAGTTCAATTGCAATTTAAAGACACCCCATTTTTTGAAGCGCTGGGCGATATTTTGTCGGGCTCGGGATTGGTTTATGCGCAGTTGGCGCCGGGGGAAATCGTGCTGGCGCCCCGCAACAAGTTAAGCCGCGAATACGGTCAATTGCTGCGACAAGGCTGGCAGGAAGGGCGTTACCGCTGGCCCAAAGCGGGGGGTAGTTCCGAGCTTGCCCTGCAATTTGGCAAACAAAATACCACTACGACCGCCAAAACCTGGAATTTTAAGGGGCGCATTATTGATTCCTACACCCGCGAGACCATTCCCGGCGCTACGCTGTTGCCGAGAGGAGGACAAAAAGGCGAGGTGAGCGACGCCGGCGGCAATTTCAGTCTCAAACTCCCCGCGAACAGTTACATTATTGACATCCAATTTATTGGTTACGAATCCATTATCCTTTCGCTTGATCTTTTTGCCGACGGCGAGGCCACCCTCGAATTATCACCCACAGCGTTTAATTTGGAAGAAATAATCATCAAATCAAAAGCCGACGACAGCAACGTACGCGCCACGCAGGCGGGCATAGAAAACCTGTCGGTAAAAACCATCAGAGAACTGCCCAGTCTGCTGGGCGAAGCCGACGTAATCAAAAGCCTGGAAAAACTGGCCGGCGTGAGCAGTGTGGGCGAAGGCGCCTCGGGTATCAATATCCGCGGCGGCAATATCGACCAAAACCTGATATTACAGGATGGCGCGCCTTTGCTCAACAGCTCGCATGCGCTGGGGTTTTTCTCGGCATTCAACCCCGATGTCATCGGCGGGGTGCAACTTTACAAAGGCAGCATCCCCGCAGAATACGGCGGGCGTATCTCGTCGGTGATCGACGTACAACTCCGCGACGGCAACTACCAGCGTATAGCCGGCGCCGGCGGGGTAGGCATGGCCTACGCACGGCTATCCCTGGAAGGCCCGATTGTACGCGACAAGTTGTCGTTTATAGTTGGTGGACGAATATCCTATTCCGACTGGATGCTGAAACTGGTGCGCCAACCGGAGGTGAGGCAAAGCGCGGTATCGTTTCAGGATTTTACGGCAAAGATCAGCCAGCGCGTGGGCAAAAAAATGTTTATCACCTTATCAGGTTATCAGAGCGGCGATTATTTTCGGTATGCCCGGGAATTTGGCTATGACTGGCAGACCCGCCTGCTCAGTTTCGGTTGGAAATACTTGTTTAATTCGCGCTTATCTACGGCTTTCAAAGCCACCGCCGGCGATTATTCGAGCAGATTATTCAGTCCTGCGGGCCCCGAAGCCTATAGTCTGAGCAATGGCGTGACCTATTACACAGCCAAGCAGCACGTTTTTTATCAACCATCCGTAAATTTTCAATACAAAGCCGGCGTAGAATGGACCCGCAATAACACCAAACCCGAGACCTTAAGCCCCTACAATGAAGTATCGCTCGTACTACCCCGTCAAGTCGACAAAGATATCGGGGAAGAATGGGCGGGTTTTGTGAGTGCCGAGCTCAACAACATATCACGGTTTTCGGTGGCGGCGGGACTGCGTTATTCTTATTACCGGCAATTGGGGCCGCGTGAGGTTTACCAATACGATCCGTTGTTGCCCAAAGAAATCGGCAACGAAACGGACTCGCTGATTTACGGCAAGGGCGATGTTATCCAAACCTACGGAGGCTGGGAGCCGCGTATATCGGTCAAATTCGAGATCGATCAGACGCGCTCCATCAAGATGAGCTACAACCGCTTGCGACAATACGTGCACCTGGTATCCAATTCGGCAGCTTCCACGCCTATAGACTTATGGCAGGTTAGCACCACACATATCAGGCCGCAGGCCTCACATTCCTGGTCGCTGGGGTATTACCACAACCTGAAGCAAAACCTTTGGCAGTTGTCGTTTGAAATTTATTATAAAAAAATGACCGACCTGCTGACCTATAAGGAACTACCCGTACTGCTGCTCAATAATCAGTTGGAAACTTCCCTGCTTTCGGCGCAAGGCCGGGCGTATGGGTTTGAGGCGTCAGCGAGGAAAACATCGGGAAAATGGAGCGGACAACTCACTTACACCTATTCCCGGAGTTTGATGCGCACCACGAGTCCTTTTCCGCAGGAAAACGTCAACGGATCGCGGTGGTTTCCGGCCAACTTCGACCAGCCGCACCAGGTCAATTTCAATTTGCGCCGGCAGATGAGCCCTATCCATTCTTTTTCCGTTCAGTTTACTTACCGGTCCGGCAGGCCTTATACTGTGCCTACAGCCAATTACCTCATCGGCGGCGTAGTCGTCACCCATTATTCGCCGCGCAATGAAAGCCGGATACCCGCCTATCACAGGTTAGATTTTAGTTTTAATATCGACAAGACGCAAACAAAAGAAAAGGGATATCGAAGCCATATCAGCTTTTCGATTTACAATATTTACAACCGCAAAAATGCTTTTTCGGTGTATTACGCCCGAAACAACCGCAATCAGCAGCAGGCTTACCGCCTGGCGATCATAGGCACTGCGCTACCTGCGCTTTCTTATAATTTTGTTTTTTAGCCATGCCACGGTACGCCGGGGGGTGTGGTTTAGCGATTGGGTTTAGCTAAACTGCGAATGCACATTTAAATAAAATTAAAAAATGACCGCTCGAACCTGTATAACGACTTGTCTGCTAGTGGCCTTCGCCATGTCTTGTGTTGACCCCATTGACTTCAAGCCCAGGCGCGAAGCCGACTTGCTGGTTGTGGACGGCAAGGTAACCGCTTCGCCTGGCCCGCACTACGTCAGGTTAACTAAAAGTGAGAAAGTGGGTCGCAGCGATAATTTTCCGCCTGTATCGGGGGCTGAACTCACCTTATTGGATGACCAGGGCCTGGAGGCTGCGTATACGGAGACCAGTCCGGGTCTTTACGAAGTATACGCCACCTGTGTCCCCGGCAGGGCATACCGCCTTCGCCTCAGGATTGCCAACGGACTCACCTACGAATCCGCCCCCGACCTGATGCCCCAAACCGTACCGGTCAACGGCTCTTATTTCACCTTCACCTCAAACAAAAACCTGAATACTTACGTGCGTTTTCGCAATCCCGACACGTCGGAGAAAGGGCCTTATTTAAAATGGCGTATGGAAAGCCAGTACCAAATTTCAGAAGTATATTGTTGGCCATTAGAGCCCGTACTAACTTGTTATTTTACCCGAAGGCCCGACAATCAGTTATTGCCGCTGGCCAACGGCTCTCAACTGGAGCGCGGCGTGCTTTACGACAAAGCCATCAGCACACATTGGGTAGACGACACCTACGGCGAAGTTACCTATTTCAATATCTTTCAGGAATCGCTAAGCCTGGAAGCCTATCAATACTGGCAAAAAATAAACCTGGTATTGAGTCAGCGCGGCAGCATT
>JAEUUQ010000406.1 GCA_016787505.1 Saprospiraceae bacterium
ATGACTATACCTCCTCTGGCTAAAATCATGGCATCGCGCACATTTACTTGCTTGATTGTGCTTTCATCCAAAATAACTCCTTCCAGGTTGTTCCCGCTGTTCACCCATTCAACCGCTTCTTTAACCGTTAGAACTTTCATCTACATTATGCTTTTCTACATTTCTCCGATTTTTATTCTCGTCCCATTCAAATTCCATGTCAAATGATTTTTTCGTTGTCGATCCGGTATTCTACATTGGGTTTCATGATTTGTTTTTGGTTTCACCCAATACCTGTTCCCGAAATACGTCCAAACCGCGAATAACTGCTAATTGTCAGGTATTCGCTTACCTGCGTAAGTTCTGGATTTTTCCTCACAAAATCAAGACCAGTAGAGATGTAATTTTTTGCGCATCTACGTCCCCCGCACCCCCCCCGGATCCTCCAAATACTGCCGCTCCCGCTCGGGGGTATAGCCGAAGGCTACGCCGGGAAGAAGCCGGCTCAGCGTAGTGGATACGAGTTTGAGCTGCCGGGCGGGGAGGCTCAAGACGATTTCGCTGCCGTCGTCGAGGCGGATGTGGATGTCGCCCCGGTTGATCATGTTTATGCCGAAGGGCATGACGGCCAGATTGACGGTATATACCCATACGATGCGATGGGGTTGGCGATGGAGCAGCTGAAACAGCGGATGGCTCTCCAAACGCCATATTCGAATGGCGCTGTACATCCAGTAAAGGCCCAGTAGTAGGAGTGACAGGGCAATGATGGCTAGCACTGCATGTTTTTGAAAAAACAACCAACCCAACGCTATGCCCATTGCCAGGATAGTGAGCGCCGCAGTCATTTGCATGCGGCTCTCCCGTTGCGCCGCCCTGAACAGGGCAACCATGCCTGGGTGTCGGTATAGCGATGGGTTATGCATAGATTTTAGTATAAGTTTAGAAGGGTTTAGTGCCTTCGGCAGTTTAGTAGGGTTTAGTTATTTTACCCTACTAAACCCCACTAAACCCTACTAAACCCTACTAAACCATTTTATTTCACCACCAACGTCTGAATAGAGTGGGGCAGGCTTGTCACTTCGGCGGCCTTGCCGGCTATCCAGAGGCGGTAGGGGATTTTTTCTTTGCCCTGGTTCATTACCACAACCACAATTTGTCCGTCGGGGTTCAAAAACGCGGTGGTCAGCAGGTGTCCGCGGCTGGTGGAGCTGACGATGCGCCTGGCGCCCGGCTTGATGTACTTGGAGAAGTGGCCGATGTAATAAAACGAGTTCATGTAGTACAATTTGCCCGATTTGGTATCGGCGTGCAGGGGGGCAAAGCAGAAGTTGCCCACGTGGTTGGGGCCGCCGCGTTCGTCGAGCAGGATATTCCAGTCGGTCCAGCCTACGGTGCCGTTGTTGAAGTCGTTGATCATGGCGCGGCCGTAGTCTTCGCCCCATTTCCAGTCGTTGATCTGTGGCATATTGAAGCGCTCTACGCAGCCTTCGGTAAAGATGAGGTTGGTATTGGGGAAAGATTCCGATACGCGCCTGACGTTGTCGAATATTTCGCCGCCGCCGGTCCAGTCTTCGTACCAGTGAAAACCGATGCCCCACACGTATTTGGCGGCTGCGGGGTCGCTAAGGATGGTACTTGCGCGCTGGTAGATCAGGTCGCGGTTGTGGTCCCAGGCGATGAGCTTTTTGTTTTTTAAGCCCGACTTGTAAAGCGTGGGGCCGAGGTAGTTTTTGATAAAATCGCGCTCTTCTTCGGCGGTAAAGATGCAGGACTCCCAGGTTTGTTTGGCCATGGGTTCGTTTTGCACGCTCAGGCCCCACACAGGGATACCCGACTTTTCGAGAGCTTTGATATATTTTACATAATAATTGGCCCAGCTCTGGAAAAACTCCGGTTTGAGTTTGCCGCCCTGTAGCATGCTGTTGTTGTCTTTCATCCATGCCGGCGGGCTCCAGGGGCTCACATATAGCGGAATCTGGCCGCCTGCCGCCGCAATGGCCTGCTTGATGAAAGGCAGGCGGTACTGCTCGTCATGGGCAATGTCAAAGGTCTTCAGTTCGGCATCGCCATCATTTACATACGTATAGCTTCCGCTCGAAAAATCGCAGCTATGGATATTGGTGCGCAACAAGGAATAGCCGATGCCGTTTTCTTTATCGAAATACTGCTGAAGCACTTCCTGCTGCTTGTCTTTGGGCAATTTGGCAAATGTCTCTGCCGAGGCGTCGGTGATAGCGCCGCCGATGCCGAGGAAGGTCTGGAAAGTCTTCGTGGGATCGACAAATACGCAGGGCTGCGTTTCGAACGGCTGGCCAAAATCGCTGAATTGCAGGGTAGCGGTTTGGGACATCCGGTAATCGGTGCTGTCGGCGGTGGTATACACCAGGATTTGTTTGCCGGCCAGATCGACAACCCGCATGCTATCCGATGTCGGAAACGTAAAAGCGAGCATCACACAAAGGCCGGAAAGAAGCAATATCTTGTTCATGATGAGGAACGGTATTTGTGGAAAATAATAGGGTGAAGATACGGAGGATTTCGTTGTTGTCAGTTATCGGTTGTGGGTTGTGAGTTGTCGGTTTTAAAAATAATAACCTGCAAACAAACCCATAACCCATAACCCATAACTGAAAACATTTTGTTTGTTATTTTGCATTTCTACAAAAAAAAAGCGTACTTTGGCAGTCTTAAAACTGTCGTAATACCATTATGTCGCAAGTAACTTATACCGAAGATAACATCCGTTCGCTGGACTGGCGCGAGCACATACGCATGCGCCCCGGCATGTACATTGGCAAACTGGGCGACGGCTCGTCGGCTGACGACGGCATCTATGTGTTGCTCAAAGAAGTGATCGACAACTCAATCGACGAATTCGTGATGGGGTATGGCAAGCAAATTGACATCGACATCCAGGAGGGGAAGGTCACCATACGCGATTACGGCCGTGGCATACCCCTGGGCAAGGTGGTCGATTGCGTAAGCAAAATCAATACCGGCGGAAAATACGATTCCAAAGCCTTCAAAAAATCGGTGGGGCTCAACGGCGTGGGTACCAAGGCGGTCAACGCGCTCTCGGATTATTTTAAGGTGCAGGCTATTCGCGAAGGCAAAACCAAAATTGCCGAGTTTGCCCAGGGGGAAATGCTGAAAGACCACAAAATCGGCAACTCCAGCGAGGCTGCCGGCACTATCATCGAATTCCAGCCCGACGCGTCGGTGTTCAAAAAATTCCGCTTCCGCCACGAATACGTAGAAAATCAATTGTGGAATTACGCGTTTCTGAACGCGGGCTTGAAGCTCTACTACAACGGTTCGGTGTTTTTTTCGAAAGACGGCCTGCTCGACCTGCTTTCGCGCAAAACCAGCCAGGAAAGTCTGCGTTACCCCATTATTCACCTCAAAGACGCCGACCTGGAGATCGCCATGAGCCACGGCAACCATTACGGCGAGTTTTATTATTCGTTTGTAAATGGTCAGAATACCACGCAGGGCGGCACGCACCTCAATGCGTTTAAAGAGGCGGTGGTTGAAACCATCCAAAAGCACTTCAAAAAGACTTACGACCGGCGAGATATCTTGTCCAGCATCGTAGCGGCCATCAGCATCCGGGTAGAAGAACCCGTTTTTGAATCGCAAACCAAAACCAAACTGGGCTCTAGCGATATGGGGCCGCAGGGGCCGAGCATACGCACGTTTATCGGCAATTTCGTCAAAGAACAACTCGACAACTTCCTGCACCGCCATGCCGAAGTGCGCGAAGCGCTGGAGAAGCGCATCATCCAGTCGCAGCGCGAACGCGAGGAAATTGCCGACATCAAAAAGCTGGCCAACCAGCGCGCCAAAAAAGCCAACCTGCACAACAAGAAGTTGCGCGACTGCCGCCTGCATTTCAGCGACGGCCCCCGCACGACTTCCGAAGACCTGCGCCTGGCCACTACGATCTTTATCACCGAGGGCGATTCGGCCAGCGGCTCCATTACCAAGGCCCGCGACGTACAAACGCAGGCCGTCTTCAGCTTGCGAGGCAAACCGCTCAACTGCTACGGGCTCACCAAAAAGGTAGTCTACGAAAACGAGGAATTCAACCTGCTCCAGCACGCCCTCGATATCGAGGATATGCTCGAAAGTCTGCGCTACAACCGCGTGGTTATCGCTACCGATGCCGACGTAGACGGTATGCACATCAGGCTTTTGCTGCTGACTTTTTTCCTCCAGTTTTTCCCCGATCTGGTGCGCAACGGCCACCTCTATATCCTCGACACCCCGCTATTCAGGGTGCGCGACAAGCAAAAGACGTTTTATTGCTATAGCGAAGAAGAAAAGCAACAGGCTATCAAGCAATTGCGCGGCAAACCGGAGATTACCCGGTTTAAAGGCCTCGGCGAAATATCGCCCGACGAATTCAAGGACTTTATCTCCGAAAATATCCGCCTCGAGCCGGTCGTGATGAACGAAGAGACCAATATCGACGACATCCTGGAGTATTATATGGGTAAAAATACACCCGCCCGTCAGGATTTTATCATCGACAACCTGCGCGTGGAAAAAGACGAAGTGCAGAATAACGAAGAACCCGCTGCCGTCGAAGTAGCTACCGCAGTATAACTTTCTAATATGCCAGATAAGTATTTTCTACTTGCGCTCCTGTGTTGTGCGCAAGTAGCGCTGTGCGCACAGCAGCCGGCAGTGATCCCGCAACCTGTGCGTATCGACCTGTCGCCGGAGCTTGCCCCTTTTGTGTGGCGACAGGCCCGGTTTATTGCCGTTGACCCTCAGCAGCCGGACATTCAAGCCCTGGCGGTTGAGCTATCGGAAATACTCCAGCCCTACACAGGGTACCCGCTTCCAGTGGTATCCCCGGCGCCTGAACGCCAGCCCGGCATTATTTTGCAACAAAACCCGCTGATGACAGGTGAAGAAGCCTATCGCATCACCAGTAGGGCAGGGTTATTATTAGTAGAAGCGGCTACGCCTACGGGTATATTTTGGGCTATACAAACCCTGCGCCAGTTATTGCCGGTAGAACCCACCATTGAAGCGACATTGCCGGTGATGACCATCGAAGATGCGCCGGCCTACCCCTGGCGCGGCGGCCACCTCGACGTAGGCCGCCATTTCATGCCGGTGGCCCAGGTGAAGCGCTATATCGATATGTTGTCTTTTTACAAATTCAACGTCTTTCACTGGCACCTCACCGAAGACCAGGGCTGGCGGATAGCCATTGAAAAATACCCCAAACTCACGGAAGTGGGCGCCTGGCGCCGGGAGGCCGATGGCAGTCGATACGGCGGTTTTTACACCCAGGCAGAAATCCGCGAGGTTATTGAATATGCCCGCAAGCGGCATATCATGGTAGTTCCCGAAATAGAAATGCCCGGCCATTGCATGGCGGCATTGGCCGCATACCCGCACCTGAGCTGCACCGGTCAACCGCTGGAAGTGCCCTCGCATTGGGGTGTGATGCAGGATGTATTTTGCCCTGGTAAAGAAGCCACCTTCTCTTTTATAGAAGACGTCTTAACGGAGGTTATCGCATTATTCCCCGCGCCTTACCTGCATATCGGCGGCGACGAAGTACCAAAGAATCGCTGGCAAGCCTGCAACGATTGCCGGCGCCGGATGAAGATGGAAGGCCTGCCGGACGCCCATGCCTTACAAAGTTATTTCATACGCCGGATCGAGCAGTTCCTGCAAAGCAAAGGCCGGCAACTTATCGGCTGGGATGAAATACTGGAGGGTGGAGTAAGCCCAAATGCGCTCATCGAAGTATGGCGGGGCGATGAACAAGCCCGGGCAGCTGCGGCGAATGGCAACCGCTACCTCAAAACCAGTTACTTTGACGGGCACCCCGGGGCGTATACGCTTGAAAAAGTGTACCATTTTGAATTATCAACTCCTGGATTTTCCTCCGGGCAACAGCAACTTTGCCTCGGTGCGGAATGCTGTGTATGGACGGAGCACATCCCCGATTATAAGCTGGAACCCATGCTGTTGCCCCGGCTGGCGGCACTCGCCGAGGCCATCTGGAGCGACAGCAACCGCAATTATTCGTTTTTTAAGAAAAAACTGGCCACACACTATAAATGGTACGAGCGGGAAGGCTGGCAATACGGCCCTGAAGACCGCGCCTTGTTTCAATCTGCTATCCGTTTCGATCGGGCCTCCCGGCAATGGATTATCAATGCTCAAGCCGGTTTGCCGGGAATAAACGTAAACTACTGGCGAAAAAGCAATCGGCAAAACGTGGGATATTTTACGGATTCGCTGCTTATCCAAACGCCGGGTAAATACACCATTCAAGCCCACAGAAACGGCCGCCCTTTTGCCGAGCCCATGCAATACCACACTATGACGCATCTGGCATTGGGTAAACCTGCCATTTTTTCGCAAGCGCCTCATTCGAATTACGGCCCCCTTGACAAATCCGGCGGCCTGAGCGATGGATTGATCGGCGGCACAGCCTTCAACGACGGCGTATGGCTGGGTTGGTGGGGTGATGATCTAGAAGCGGTAGTTGACCTGGGAACGCCCACTGCTATCAGTGAAGTGAGCGTCAATTTTTTCCAGCAAAGTATCTCCTGGATATTGCTGCCGCGCGAAGTAGAGATTCAATTATCGAGCGATAGTAAAACCTGGCAAACCGTCCATATTCAAAAAATACAAGTAGACCCCCGCGATATGTCGGTGCGACAATACCATGTGGCAACGCAACTCGCTCAACCCACACAGACACGCTATGTACGCCTTAAGGCATTGAATTACGGCATTTTACCGGAGGGGCACAATGGAGCCGGTGGAAAAGCCTGGGTTTTTGCGGATGAAATTGTGGTTAATTAATGTGCTAATTTGCTAATAATGGGTTGTCGGTTGTGGGTTGTCGGTTGTCGGTGTCGCAATCAGCAAATCAGCACATTAAAACTGCTATTTTCTGACTTTTTGTCTGAAATCTTGACTTCTTCCGCCAAAATCCACCCTTATCGGTGCATATTTGCAACATAAACAAGCGTGGCATGATACTTGACTATATGCAGCGGACAAGCGTATGCCATGGTCCTGTCAACTTGGCACTTTGAAACCCATTCAAAAATCCAAACATCAACCATTGCACGAGACAACTATGTTTGAAGAAATATTTGCCAATCAGTCATTTGAGGAAGATGCTGATTTTCTACCCCTAATCTCGATGGGAGAAGAAGAGGAGACGCAGGAAAACGAAGATTTTCCTGAAGTCTTACCCGTATTGGCAGTAAAAAATACGGTACTTTTTCCCGGTATAGTCATACCTATCACCGTAGGTCGCGATAAATCGATCAAAGCAATCAACAAAGCATACGAAGACGGGCGCACCATCGCGGTGCTGTCGCAAAAAGACAGCAACGTAGAAGAACCTGCCACCGACGATTTGTACACCGTGGGTACTATTGCCCGTATCCTGAAGTTGCTGCGCATGCCCGACGGCACTACCACTGCCATTTTGCAGGGCCGGCGCCGTTTTTCGCTTACGGAAATGCTGCGCGAATCTCCTTACCTGGAAGGCCGCGTACAGACTCTCGATTACAAAAAACCGGAAAACAAGCTCGAATTTGAGGCGCTCACGGCCTCCATCCTCGACCTGGCGCGGCAGATCATCGAATTGTCGCCCAATATCCCATCGGAGGCGATGGTGATGTTGCGCAATATTAGCAATACCAGTTTTTTGCTCAATTTCATTGCCTCGAATTTGGGCTCAAAATTGCCTATCAAGCAGCAGATACTGGAAATCAACGACCTGCGCGACAAAGCCGATACCATCCTTCGCCAATTGCACAATGAGTTGCAATTACTGGAATTAAAAGACCAAATCGAAAACAAGGTTCGCGTAGATATCGAGAAGCAGCAGCGCGATTATTTCCTCAACCAGCAGCTCAAAACCATACAGGAAGAGCTGGGGCAAAACCCGCAGGAAGATGAAATTCTGGTGATGATGGAAAAGGCCAAAAGTAAAAAATGGCCCAAAGAAGCAGAAGACACTTTCCAGCGCGAAATTGGCCGCCTGCGCCGCATGAATCCGCAGGTTGCGGAATATTCCGTACAGATGAACTACCTCGAGTTGTTGCTCGAACTACCCTGGAACGAATTTACCAAAGACAATTTCAACCTGAAAAAGGTAAAAGAGGTACTCGACAAAGACCATTTCGGGCTCGAAAAGGTCAAGGCACGTATACTCGAACACTTGGCGGTACTCAAACTCAAAGGCGACATGAAGGCGCCGATTCTGTGTCTGGTAGGCCCTCCCGGCGTGGGCAAAACCTCGCTGGGACGGTCTATTGCCAAGGCATTGAAGCGCAAATTCGTGCGCATGTCGTTGGGCGGTTTGCACGACGAAGCCGAGATCAGGGGACACCGTAAAACATACATCGGCGCAATGCCCGGCCGCATCATCCAGTCGCTCAAACGCGCCGGCGCCGGCAACCCGGTATTTATCCTCGATGAAATCGACAAAGTGGGCAAAGACTTTCGCGGCGACCCTTCTTCCGCCCTGCTGGAAGTACTCGACCCCGAGCAAAACTCGACCTTCCACGATAACTACCTCGAAGTTGAATACGATCTCTCAAAAGTCTTGTTCATCGCCACGTCGAATTCGCTGAGCACCATCCAGCCCGCTTTGCTCGACCGCATGGAGATCATCGAGATCAGCGGTTATTCGCTGGAAGAAAAGGTAGAGATTGCCAAGCGCCACCTGGCGCCGCACCAGCGCGACGAACACGGCCTCAAGCCGCAGCACGTCAAACTGAACAGCGAAGTCATCGCCAAAGTTATCAAAGAATACACCCAGGAATCCGGCGTGCGCTCGCTCGACCGCCAGATTGCCGGCATCATGCGCAACATTGCCAAAAAGGTGGCGATGGAAGAGCCATACAACGTGCAGGTAAAACCCGAAGATCTGCACGAGATGCTCGGCCCCACCCGCTACGAACCCGATATGTACCAGGAAGTGAATAGCTGCGGTGTCGCCGTAGGTTTGGCCTGGACATCGGTGGGCGGCGAAATACTCTTTATCGAGTCGAGTCTCAATAAAGGCAAGGGGCATCTTACCCTTACCGGCAACCTGGGCGATGTGATGAAAGAATCGGCTACCACGGCATTGAGCTTTATCAAGGCCCATAGCGAAGCCCTGGGCATTACCCCCGAAACGCTGGAGCAAAGCGACATTCACGTACACGTGCCCGAAGGCGCTATCCCCAAAGACGGCCCTTCTGCCGGCATCACGATGCTGACGGCGCTCACTTCGGCTTTTACCAAGCGCCCGGTGCGGCCATTCCTTGCAATGACCGGCGAAATCACGCTGCGGGGCAAAGTATTGCCGGTAGGCGGAATCAAGGAGAAGATACTGGCCGCCAAACGCGCAGGCATGAAAGAGGTCATCTTGTGTAAAGACAATAAAAAACACGTGGACGAGATTACCCC
The DNA here is from genome assembly GCA_016787505.1 of Saprospiraceae bacterium. Classification (GTDB taxonomy): domain Bacteria; phylum Bacteroidota; class Bacteroidia; order Chitinophagales; family Saprospiraceae; genus JABWBR01. Next base: position 9,433 of record JAEUUQ010000406.1, read on the forward strand.
GTCGTATATTAAGGGCTTGAAATTCCACTATGTAGAGCGAATGGAGCAAGTACTCGAAATCGCGTTGAGCAAAAAGGGGAAAAAATAATTACCTTTAACAAACTTTTTGCTCCCATTTGGAGTCCTATTCATTAGCAAAAAGCACAAGTGATGAGGTTTAAGCATTCGATCCTGCTAATAATCGTATTTTCTCTGTTGTCTGTTGCGCTTCGCGCCCAAGAGGAAAATACCAATCTGGTACAATTTACGGGTATGGTGCTCGACGGCAGCACCGAAGAACTATTCCCCGTTCCCTACGCCAATATCCTGGTAAAAGAAAAGGGTAGGGGTACGTATTCCGATTTCAAAGGCTTTTTCTCTATCGTGGTTGATAAAGGCGACGTGATCGTCTTTTCAGCTATCGGTTACAAAACAGTTGAGTACAGGATACCCACTGACCTCAAGGACAATCGCTATTCGATGGTGCAACTGATGACCCAGGACACGATCAACCTACCCGAAACGGTGGTTTTCCCCTGGCCCAGTCGCGACCATTTCAAGCTGGAATTCCTGGCAATGGATGTGACCCCCGAATTGCAGAAAAAAGCTACCGAAAATCTGGCGAATGAATCTCTACGCAGGATGCGCAACGACGTACCCAAGGACGGCATCGAACACGCCAATTACTATATGCGCCAGCAAGCGCGCGAATACTACTACATTGGGCAGGCGCCGCCTATGAATATCTTCAATCCCATCGCCTGGAAGAAATTCTTTGACGCCTGGAAAGGTGGCGAATTTAAGCGAAAAAATTAGCCTTATAGCTTCTTATTTAACCGCCTGCCGCCAACGCTCTAATTTAGGCAGGCCCATTGTCATGAATTTGGCTATAAAGCGGGGATATTTCATCTCAACCAATTTGTTTACCACAAATTCGCGCATTTCATTGACGTTCATGTTGTCCACAAATTTGCCGTCTTTGTAGCAATAGCTGCAATACATGGTTGACTTTGACCCGTCGGCGTTTGTACCGCCACCCTGAGGGTCCTGGCTGAGCGGCATCATGCAGCTCTGGCAAAATTTATAAGTCTTTTCCATTTTTTGCGGTTTGATGGTAGAACAATTCAATTAACAACGCCCTTCTTTAGTACATACACTAATTTTCCCTTCTTTTCTATTTCTGTTTCGGGGTCGGGAACCGATTCGTACAAATACAGTGATTGATCCTTTAATTCAAACACAAAACAGGTACCCTTTAGTTGATCTTCCCCCTCGAAAAAACAGATGTAATCGAAACTATTCTGGAAGGCGTCTATAAAATCGGTAGTCACGCGATAGGTAGTGAAATTGCCCAGGCCGCTGGTAGCGCCTTCGGCGGTAAATGACACTTGAGCCTGCGCTTTGGCGCCTTGCGTGAGCTGGTATGTGCCGGATATAAGTTTTTCGTTTACAACATATTGTAGTCCCCAGGCCAGGTCGTCATTGGGCTGATAATTCCTGATTTTGGTAAACATACGCTTGTCGAGAAGCTTACCGTTGGGGTCGTAGTGATACAAGGCTAATTCCCTGTTGTCGGGGCCGCCTTCGTAGCCTAATTCGTAGGAGTTGGCGGGTACGTCAAAATCGGGGATGCTGGTAGGCAGCGAATGGGGTTGGTGACCGGTGGCAAAATGCACGTAAAAACTAAAGCCCTCGTGGTTATTCCAACTGGCATCGATAAGCATGCTATCTCCTTCTGCTTCCGTGCCTGCAATTAAGGCGACCACTCCCTGCAGTTTGTCGTGAGATTTAAAAGGAGATTTTGTCTGCTCGACATCTTTGATATAGTCGGACATGGCCCATACCCCGTTAAAAATGGGGATGAACACGTTTTTCAGGCTATCCGGTGAAGGTGGCACGGCTGCTTCTGAACTTGTTTTGGGATCACGGGTGCAAGCCGCGAACATCAGGCAGACAAGAATAGAAATACAAAGGCTTTTCATGGCTGGTTGTCAATTTTGCCTGCAATATTAGAAATAAGGGGTGGGATATGCAAACCACAACATAAAACAACGTGAACCGCTTGCCTTATCAAGGCAAATACTTTATCTTTGTCGTCGCTTTTAACAAAAGCAGGTCCCTTAGCTCAGTCGGTTAGAGCATCTGACTCATAATCAGAGGGTCGTTGGTTCGAGCCCAACAGGGACCACGAAAATAAAGTGTGGGTATATGATCACACTTCAACATCCGGGATTGCTTCGCAAGGAAGCATTTATTGACGGGAAATGGGTAGGCGCTGCAGATGGCGCAATCTTTAGCGTGAATAATCCTGCCAACGGCGAATTATTGGCTGAAGTGCCCGACATGGACGCCGCTGATACCCGGATGGCCATAACTGCTGCCCATCGCGCTTTTCCTGCCTGGCGGGCTGCCACAGCCGCCACGCGCGCCGGCTTACTCCGGCGCTGGTACGATCTACTCATGGCGCATACCGGCGACCTGGCTTTATTGCTTACCCTCGAACAAGGTAAACCGCTTGCCGAAGCCAAAGGTGAAATTACCTACGGCGCTTCTTTTATCGAATGGTTTTCGGAAGAAGCGCGCCGCGTGTATGGCGACGTTATTCCCGGCCATGCAGCCGATAAGCGCATTGTGGTGGTCAAACAACCCATCGGCGTAGTAGCGGCCATCGCCCCCTGGAATTTTCCCAATGCCATGATCGCGCGCAAGGTAGCGCCGGCACTGGCGGCGGGGTGCACAGTAGTGATCAAACCGGCGGAGGCTACGCCGCTATCGGCATTGGCGATGGCGGTGCTGGCCCAGGAAGCCGGGATTCCGGAGGGAGTATTAAATATCGTCACCACCAACCGCCCGGCACTCGTAGGCGCCGAGTTGACGGCCAACCCGCTTGTGCGCAAGCTTTCGTTTACGGGGTCTACTGCGGTAGGTAAACTGCTGATGCAGCAATGCGCCGGTACCGTCAAACGCCTGTCGCTGGAACTGGGCGGCAATGCGCCTTTTATCGTTTTTGACGATGCCGATATCGAGGCAGCAGTGGAAGGCGCCATCGCCTCCAAGTACCGCAACGCCGGGCAGACCTGTGTGTGCGCCAACCGGATTTTGGTGCAACGCGGCGTGTACAAAGACTTCGCACTGCGGCTGTCAGAGGCTGTCAAACTTCAACGCGTGGGCCAGGGTACGGAACCTGGCGCCACTATCGGCCCGCTTATAAATGCAAAAGCGCTCGAAAAAGTAGAAGCCCTGGTGGCCGACGCCGTATCAAAAGGCGCGCGGATCATGACGGGCGGCCGCCGCCACGAGCTGGGCGGCACGTTTTACGAGCCCACCATCCTGTGCGATGTAACGTCCGATATGCCACTTTCCCAACAAGAGATTTTCGGCCCTGTAGCCCCACTTTTTGTCTTCGATACCGAGGCGGAAGCCATCGCCATGGCCAATGATACGCCCTACGGCCTCGCCGCGTATTTTTATGGTCGCGATGTATCGCGCATCTGGCGCGTTGCGGAGGCCCTCCAATATGGCATGGTAGGTATTAATACCGGTCTTATTTCTACTGCTGTGGCGCCTTTTGGCGGAATGAAAGAAAGTGGCTTTGGCCGCGAAGGTTCCTATTACGGAATGGAAGAGTTTTTGGAGGTGAAGTATCTTTGTTTTGGGGTTGAATGATGTGCTAATTTGCTGATGTGCTAATTTGCTAATATTTTTTTCATCATTTAATGATTGAAATATCAGCACATCAGCACATCAGCACAACTTGTCCCGAACTTGCTTCGGGATCAGCACATTAATTAAACGAATACGCTCCCGTATTCACATTAAACACCACCGTATATGTACCGGCGGGGACGGGGATATTTGGTCCATTCTGAACGCCGATACCGGCGGGGTAATCAGCTGCGCCCCAGTTAAACTTCCAATCGTCGTTGGCGCGGAACTTCACTTCGCCATCCACCAGGGTAATCGTTAATTTCACCGTCGTTGGATCAGCAACATCGGGATCCATATTTGTATCATCGCCCCAGCCGCCGGGGGTGGCAGAACCGATGATGCCGATAGTGGTTTGAGTGAAACTATAAGCGCCCGTATTAGAGTTAAACGTTACGAGATAGATACCTGCGGTAACGGGAATATTGGGCCCGTTTTGCGTACCTGTACCGCTTGGGAAGTCGCCTGCGCCCCAGTTGATATCCCAGGCGTCGTTGGCTCGGAACTTCACCTCGCCGTTGTTCAGGCCGATAACTGCGCTCCAGTTGCCGTTGCCGTCATCTAGCATAGTGAAATCGGAATCCCAGCCACCGGGAGTAGCTGAACCGATAATACCGACGGTAGTGATACCTGCATCAGCTACGAAATTATACTCGCCCGTTGCCGGGTTGAACGACACTTTAAACCTACCGGCGGGCACGGGGATATTGGGGCCGTTTTGAGTAGCAATGCCGCTGGGGAAGTCGGCTGCGCCCCAGTTGACGGTCCAACTGTCATTAGCCCTAAACTTGGCCTCTCCGGCCACAAAGTCGAGGGTTACCTCAAAGACGCCGTCGCCGTTGTCGTCATTCATATTCGTATCGGTATCCCATCCGCCTGGTGTGGCCGAGCCGATGATGCCGATAGAGGGGAAGCGCACGAATTCGAGGTCGTAAGCGAGCGTTTTGTCGTTGAAGGTCACCTTGTAATATGCACCACCTTCGGGTTCGTTGAAGTTGATATTCGTGCCGAAGGCTTCAGCTACGCCGTCGCCGTCGTTATCGCCCCAGTTATTGCCCATGAAGGTGGGATATTCGGCAAACTTAAAGAAGTCGCCGGGGCTGAGTTCGATTTCATTGAGCACCCAGGTATTGTCGGCTACGAGGTTGAATTTATATTCATCCCCCTGGAACTGGTTGAAATTGCCGAGCAGGTAAAGGCCGTTGATATTGGCTGCATAAAGTACGGCGGGCGTAAAGGTATAACGCAGGGTCTGGTCGTTGAAGCGGATATTGTAGAAGCCTACCGGGCTGCAGGCCGAGTTGGGGCCGCCGTTGGTAGTGATCTGTACCAGCCCGTCGCAGTCGGGATCGCCCCAGTCCTGGTCGCACCAGTTTTCGCAGTTTTTAAACTTCCACTGGCCGCCGGTTAGCTCTACGTTGAGGGCTTCCCAGGTGTAATCGGCCACCAGGGTAAGTTCGGTAGCGCCCCAGCCGTTAAATTCGCCGGCGATATACATTTTGTCGTTATTAGCGGCAAAAGGCAGGTTGGAGATTTCAAACGTCGTTGTGCGCTGGGTAACTTGACCCTTGCTGTCGGTCACACTGATGGTAATCGAATACAGGCCCACTTCCAGAGAAGCGGCGTTGAAGGTAGTGCCTAAGATTTCGATAAAATCTTCGGTGCCGGTGAGAGATTTAGTAGCCGAGGCCAGTTCTGTATTGGCGGCGTCAAACAGTTTCACCGTAGCGGAAGACAGCGGAGAAACGGTGCCGTCGGCAAAAACGACTTTTACATTAAAATCGCCTTTGACCACCTTGCTGGCGTCAGCGGGGCTTACGCTGAGAATCCCCGGGGGGAAATCGGTAAGCGCGGTTACGTCGAGTTCATCCTTTGTACAGGAGAAAATCATGACGCCACTCAGTATAAGCAGAAGTTTTAAGATATTTTTCATCATGTCAAGTTGTTAAAATTCAACCATTAATAGCCATCATTCTGGTCCAATTTCGGGTTGGCCAGAATTTCAGAAGCCGGAATAGGATACAGATCGCGATAAGATTCCGTCAGTTTGCCTTCTTTTACGCCGCCTTTCCAGGGCCAGATGCCGTTGTCGGTGAATCGGTCGTAGCGGATGAGGTCGGTTCTACGGTGACCTTCCCAGTACAATTCGCGGCTTCTTTCATCGAGTATGAAATCGAGCGTCAAATCGCTGGAGTTGATATTGCCACTCGTGCCGTTGTAAGCCCGCTGGCGCAATTCGTTGATCAGGTTAGTAGCTGTATTGACATCGCCGCCCTGTCCGCCGCGCAAAACGGCTTCAGCATACATCAGGTAGGCATCAGCGAGGCGGAACATCGGGAAGTCGGTATCGGGGTGGTTGAGGTCGGAGCCGCCCTGGCCTTCTGACGTGATATTGGAGTACTTAGGCACCGCATAGCCATCGCCAAAATTGCCGATTGAGTTGATTTCCTTGGTTTGGCCGTCGGTATAGAAGATAGCTCTTTCGTCGGTATCTCCGGAGAGATCGGAGAATAGGTCGACAAAAGCGCCGGTAGTGCGCAGGCCGAACCAGCCGCTATTTACGCCGTAAACCTCAGGATCCATGCTACCGCCTATGGGAGCATGCACCAGATAGGTAGTACCGCCCCAGGTTTGGGTGCTAAGGCCGTCGAAGGGGATTGCAAAGATAATTTCATTCGAGCGATCGTTGTCGGCCAGGAAGAGATGTTGGTAGTCGTCTTCGAGTGTGTATGCACCGGAATCGATCACTTTTTTGCAAGCCGTGATGGCCTCGGTATAGCGATTGGCGCCGGCATACACTTCTGCGTTGAGGTACAATTTGGCTTGCAACATCCACAGCGCGCCGCGATCGGCTCGGCCGTATTCGTTCTGACCTGGAGCAACCATATCAGCTTCGATGGTTTTCAACTCGCTGTCGAGGAAATTAAACACCGTAGCCCTATCGGCCTGTGCGGGCGGTTCAGATCCTACCGGCGTATCTTCGGTATAAAAAGGAATGTTGCCGAACATATCGATACCATGCCAGTAGCTAAGTGCGCGCAGGAAGCGGGCTTCAGCGCGATAAGCTTTGATATCCTCGCGGGTCGAAGCGCTAACGTTGCGGGCATCGAGTTTAGCATCGGTAGTTTCGCGGAGGAATTCATTGGCGATCGAAACCTGGTAGAAAATGCGATAATAAGTAGCGCGTATGAATTGGTTGGCCGTAGTCCACACGTGGCCATGCAGGTCTTGGATGCCTTCGTCGCCCCAGCCGATCACCGCTTCTTCGGTGGGCAATTCCTGGAGTTGCCACAATTGGCGCAGGTAATTGGAGAACCCTTCATCGAGGCTCGAAATATCGGCATTGCCGGAGGGGCCCTGCTGGCCGGTTACGGCGATACCGGAGTAAATGCGAGCCAGGAAGGAGCGATAAGCCGCTTCGTCATTAAATAACACAGCGGCAGTGGTGCTACTCTTGGGCTCGAGGTCAAGGTCGGTACATGCCGCCATTACCAGGAGCGCGCCAACCATTGCAAATTTTATCAATTTTTTCATAATGTTTTTTTTAAGTCAATCAAATGCAGTTGTTACACTTGTTTGCATGGTGATTGAATCATTTACAGCCCCAGGTTGAGGCCGAAAATAAACGCTCTTGATCTCGGGTACAAGTTATTGTCGAGGCCGTTATTCACTTCAGGGTCTAAGCCGGAATAATTCGTAGAAACGAACATGTTCTGGCCGGTAGCATACAAGCGGATACTGGGTCGGCCAGGTTTGCTGGGCACGTTAAATCCGAGGGTAATATTATCAAGGCGCAGGAAAGAGCCGTCTTCCACATAATAATCAGAGAAATACTGCGGGGTCTGGAAATTTGTCACCAGGGCCGAAGTATGCATATTATTGAGGAAAATATCGCCTCTTTCGTTCACAATATTGAAATAGCCGCCATTCGAAGCGTTGTTGTTGTACACGTAGTTGCCAACATTGGCACGAAGCGTAAAGCTAAGGTCGAATGCTTTGTAGTTCAACGCAGAAGAAATACCGATGAGATAATCGGGCGCGGGTTTTTCATACGGGCGTTTGTCGAGGTCGTTAACTGCGCCGTCGCCGTTGACGTCGGCATAGATGTCTGCCAGGTTCACAGCTCCGTCGTCGTTGTGGTCGATACCGTCTTGAAGCGGGCTGCCATCGGCGCCGTAGAGTTGTTCGAATACATAAAATGAGTTGACGGGTTGACCAACCTGGAGGATTTGCACGAAGTTGCCCACGCCGCCTGAGATACGGCCGGTAAGCACACCCTGATCGGAAACCTGGTCGATAGCCAGTACTTTGTTTTTGTTTCTGGCGGCGTTAAAGCCTACGTTCCAGGAGAAGTCTTTGGTATCGACTACAAAAGCGTTGAGCGTAAGCTCTATGCCGCTGTTTTCCAATTCGCCGATGTTGGTGAGGATGCGGTCGGTAAGGTTGGTACCGGCGGGGATATTCACCGTAAACAGCAGGTCGTCGGTTTTTTTGTAGTAATATTCGAGCGTACCGTTTATGCGGCCGTTCATCAGTCCGAAGTCGAGGCCGAAGTTATAAGAGGCAGTTTCCTCCCATTTCAGGTTGGCGTCGTAGCCGTTGGGGCGCACGGTAGTAACGTATACCGGCAAGCCGTTTTCGTAGCCGAACTGGTAGCGGGCGCGCACGTCGCTATAGGTATAAGAGGGAATATACGCGTAGTCGGGTATAGACTCATTACCTGTGATGCCATAGCCGAGGCGCAGTTTCAGGTCGGAGAAGATATTTTTCAAGCCATCGGCGAAAGGTTCTTCGGTAATACGCCAGGCGAGTGCGGCCGAGGGGAAGAGGCCCCAGCGGTTGTTTTCGCTAAAGCGGGAAGAGCCGTCGCGGCGCAGCGTAAAGGTGAGCAGGTATTTGTCTCTAAACGCGTAGTTGGCGCGGCCGAAAAACGAGATCAGCCTGTTTTGGATCACGAAATTACTTGCCTGGAAATTAGCTGCCGGGCTGGTACTGTTTACGCCAAAGATGTCAGTAGAGAGGTTGTAGGCGCGGTAGGAGGGGTACTCCTCGTCAAAGTCCTGGTATGAATAACCCGCGGTGAGGTCTATGCGGTGGCTGTCGCCCAGATTCGTTTTATAGTTCAGATAAGTTTCGAGCAATTGGCTGTTGCGGCTCGGGTTTTCCAGATAGATTTCGCCGTTAAAGTTGGTTACCAGCAAATTGGAATAGGTTGTGGGTACAAAACGGCGTTTTTTGCCATTGAGGAGGTCATAGCCCATATTGAGTTTGGCGCTCAGTCCGGGGATGAGGTCGTCAAATTTGTACTCCAGTTCGATATTGCCGAGCGAGCGGAAGCTGTTGCCGAAGTCTTCGATTTGCGAATAAGTAGAAACCGGGTTGCGGGGCGCCAGGCCGATGCCGTATTCCCAGAAGCCTGCGAAGGCTTTATTTTCGGGGTCGTATACCGGTTGGGTGGGATCGAAGAACCAGGCTGCGCCGATTTGTCCCTGATCAAAATTGTCTTTGGTGAAGGCGCCGCGGAGGTTGACATTCACGTTGAGTTTATTGTCAAACATCGAGTGGTTGTAGTTCAAGGCTACGCTGGTGCGCTGGGTTTCCGAGCCTTTCAATACGCCGTCGAGTTGTTGGTAGCCAACGGATGCGCGGTAGCCGATATTGTCGGCGCCGCCGGTAAAGCTCAGCGAGTGGTTATGGCCTTTGGCGGTTTGCGTAATCTCGTCAAACCAGTTGGTGTTGGCATCGCCCAGTTTTTCCAGGCGGTTGGGCGCCACAAAGGTCACCACGTTGCGGAATTGTTCGGCATTGAGTACATTGGGTTCGCCGGTAAACTGGGAAGTGGTGTAATACCCTTCGTAGCTGAGGCGGCCCGGGGTGTCTTTTTTGCCTTTTTTGGTAGTAATCATGATAACGCCGTTGGCGCCTCTCGACCCGTAGATAGCCGTTGCCGATGCGTCTTTCAGCACCGTGTAGGTTTCGATATCGCTGGGATTGAGGAAGTTGAGCGGGTTACGGCCTGCTGCTGTGCCTTCGTTGTCGATGGGTACGCCGTCGATTACAAAAAGCGGTTCGTTGCTGGCGCCAACGGTGGTACCCCCGCGGATGCGGATAGAGATGCCGCCGCCGGGTTCGCCGCTGCTCTGTGTGATCTGCACGCCGGCAACCTTACCGGCTACCAGTTGCTCGGGCGATACGATAGCGCCTTTGTTGAAGTCTTTTTCGGTGATAGCGTTTACCGAGCCGGTAGCGTCTTGCTTTCTTACGCTGCCATAGCCGATCACCACTACTTCGTCGAGTGCGGCGCCCGCCTTGAGCTGTACGTCGACAACGTTGGAGGCGCCCACTGTAATACGTTGGGTGGTGTAGCCCGTGTAGGAAAATTCCAGTACGTTGGAACCCTGTGGTAGACGGAGTGTGTAAGAGCCGTCAAAGTCGGTAACCGAACCCGAAGAGGTGCCGACTACCAGGATATTGACGCCAATGAGTGGATCGCCGTTGTCTGCATCAGTGACTTTGCCAGTGATTTCTCGCTGGCCGAACATGTAGCCACTACTCAAGAGCAAGCAGCAAGCCATGAGTAGTAATGACTTTAGCCTAAGTTTCATACGCGTGAGTAATTAGGTTGATCAATAAGAACAAAATAATGCAAAATTATTTTGCACTTGCGTGAAATTTAATTTCACATACAATAGCAAAGATAATAAAGAAACTTCAAACCAGCTT
>JAEUUQ010000450.1 GCA_016787505.1 Saprospiraceae bacterium
CGCCCAGCGCATGTACCTACTCAGCTATTGGCTGCAGAAGAGCCCCACGGCGCCGCAATTTGCCTACGAAAAGTTTATGGAAGTGGCACGGGCAGTCGACAAGGAATTCCACTCGGGCTTCCGCTACGGCTTTGAAACCGACCGCGGCTATGTGTATATCAAATACGGCCAACCCAACGATATCGAACGCAGGGAGACCGAACCATCCGCCCCACCCTACGAGGTATGGTCGTATAACGAAATCCCGCAAACGCGACAGAATAATGTGCGGTTTATTTTTTACAACCCCTCGCTGGCCGCCGAAGATTTCATCCTGCTCCACTCCGACGTGGTGGGCGAAGTCAACAACCCCCAGTGGATGCGCGAATTATACCGCGACGCGCCCAACGATATCGACGGCAATTATTTCGACGGTACGGGCGTGCAGGATAATTTTAACAGAAATGCAGGGCGGGTAATCAAGGATAACTGAGTGAACTGTGAACAGTGAACTGTGAACAGATCAATGAGCAGTTCACTGTTCACAGTTCACTGTTCACAAATATGTCATCCCAATTTCATTTTTGCCATCCCGGAATATTATTCGGTTATCAATGCTAATTTGATACCAATAAAAATCTTATATTGACCATGCAATTTCTCGATTGACCATGTATCGTTTTCAACTACCTCGTGTGGGGTAAGAATACTCATGGTTATGAGAGAAATAAAAACCGTCGACACCGACATCCTTATTATTGGCGGGGGCCCCGCCGGATTAGCTACCGCGATTCACCTTGCAGATCTCACCAAACCTCTCCCGGTAAAAATCATGCTCCTCGAAAAAGGCGGCGCCATTGGCAACCACATCCTGTCGGGTGCGGTAGTCGATCCCCGCGCGTTGCGGGAGCTGCTGCCCGATGTGGAGGAAAAGGATATGCCCTTTGAAGCGCCGGTAGTAAAGGAAAACGTATTTTATTTTACCCGCCAAAGCTATTTTGCCTCGCCGGTAACGCTGCCCTACTTTGACAACAAGGGCAACTATGTGGCCTCGCTGGGCAAAATAACGCGCTGGCTGGCTGATATTGCCGAGAAAAAAGGCGTGCAAATATTCCCCGGCTTTAGCGCCGCCGAAATATTGTACGACAACGGCAAGGTGGCCGGCGTACGCACCGCCGCTTCTGGCATAGACAAACACGGCGAACCCATGCCCAATTATCAGCCGCCCACCGATGTACTCGCACGACTAACGATACTTGCAGAAGGTACCAGGGGCAGCCTGACAAAAACCCTGGTGCGGCAGTTCAACCTCGACAAAGGCCGGAATCCGCAGATCTATTCGCTGGGCGTCAAGGAAGTCTGGGAAATCCCCGAAGGCCGCATCGAACCCGGCTACGTGGCCCACAGCATGGGCTACCCGCTTTCAATCGACCAATTTGGCGGCGCATTTATCTACGGCATGAGCAAAACCGTGGTGGCGCTGGGCCTCGCCGTGGGCCTCGATTACGCCGACCCCACCTTCGACCCGCACCACGCTTTTCAAATTTATAAAAAACACCCCTTCGTAGCGAAACTGCTGCAGGGCGGCAAAATCTTGCGCTACGGCGCCAAGACGATACCCGAAGGCGGCTATTTCGCCATTCCGCAGCTGTATCACGACAACGTGATGATCGTGGGCGACTCGGCGGGGCTCGTGGCCATGCCCAGCCTGAAAGGCATCCACCTGGCCATCTATTCGGGTATGCTGGCCGCCAAAACGGCTTTTGAAGCCTTACAAAAAGGCGATACCTCGCAGCAGCAACTCCGGCGCTACGAAGAACTATTTCGGCAAAGCCCGATCTACAAAGCATTGTACCCCGTGCGCAATTTCAGGCAGGGCTTTAAGTCAAACCTCATAGCCGGCATGATGCAATTCGGCACGCAATTGATTACCGGAGGACGAGGTTTTTCCCTTAGCGGGAAATTGAAGATGGCAGAAGACTACAAACACTACCATCTTCTCCAGCACCTCAACGGGGCCTCGTTCAACTCGAAGTTCAACGGACAACTGGCTTTTGACAAAAAAACCACCTTCGATAAAGATACCAACGTATTTTATTCGGGCACCAAACACGACGAAGAACAACCTTCTCATATACAAGTACCGAATCTGGCGACTTGCCAGGAGTGCATCGAAAAATACAACGCGCCCTGTCAGGGGTTCTGCCCCGCCGGTGTATTTGAGATCGCCGACGACCGGAAGACGGGCAGAAAAAGCCTGGTGCTCCACCCCTCCAACTGCGTACACTGCAAAACCTGCGATATTAAAGACCCATTCCACAACGTAACCTGGACCACCCCTTACGGCGGCGATGGTCCGGAATACGTAAACATGTAGCGAGTTATGGCACTGAAAATAATTAGTCTGATGAAACAAGTGCCCCTGCCATCGGAGATGCGCATGGGCGCCGACGGGTTGATGGACCGCACCCGGGCCAAGTCAATGATCAACGTAGACTGCACTTTCGGTCTCGAACAGGGCCTTGAAATCAAAGCCAGCGTACCTGACGCAGAATTAATCGTGGTATCGATGGGGCCGGGCAGTTTTGAGCAATCGCTGCGCAAGGCCATTTCGCTGGGTTATGACCGGGCGGTGTTGCTCTCCGACAAACGCCTGGGTGGCTCCGATACCTTTGCCACCGGCCTTGCCCTTTCTACGCTGCTCAAAACCAAACTATTGCCGCCGGACAGCAAAGACCCGTTTATCATCTTCGCCGGCAGGCAAACCAGCGACGGCGATACGGCTCACGTGCCTTCGCAGGTGGGTGAAAACCTCGATATTCCGCAGGCTACGTTCGTAGAAGAAGTGGACTACCACGTCGACCACGTAGAAGTAGTGCGTATGATAGAAGGCGGCCACCAGCGGCTACGGCTGCCCGTGCCCTGCATCATTTCGGTAGCGCCCACGGCCATCCACGCGCGGCGGCCCTCGCTAAGCGACGCCATCCGGGCGCGAGAAGCGCAGATAGAGACCTACACCCTCGACGATATCGGGTTGGCGCCGGCCGAAGTAGGCCTGGGCGGATCTCCGACGCTCGTCTCCAAGGTGGTAAACATCAAAAGAAGCCGTCCGCCGGTAACGATGCTCCAGGGAAAAACCCCGGAGGCCTTGTTTGCCGAGCTGGCGCCGATTTTCGACGAAAACTACATGCCGCCCGCGGCAGCCCAGGATGCCGCCGGTCAGGAAGACACAGAAGACGAAGACGAACCCGAAACGGAAGAACAAAAAGCCAAATACGCCGCCTATCCCCGGGTCGATTTCCGGAAAGGCGCCAAGGGCATACTGACCTGGATAGAGATGAACGACGACCACGTGGCGCATTCGTCTTTTGAAATACTCAACCCCGCCCGCCGCCTGGCCGATGAACTCCAAACGACTGTCACTTCCGTGTTGATCGGCGATAATGTGACGCCTTTTGCCAAACAAGTCATCGCCCACGGCGCCGACGAAGTGATTGTAGTCAACGACCCACGGTTGAAGGAATACTCGACGCTTCCCTTCACGGCGGTCATCTCGCAAATCATCAAAGACCGAAACCCGGAAATCGCCCTATTTGGCGCCACCACCTCGGGCCGCGAGCTTGCGCCCCGGCTGGGTAGCCGCGTCAAGGCGGGCGTGACGGCCGACTGCACCATTCTGAAAATAGGCGATTTTGTAAATAAAAAACAAAAAGCGATTCTCTACCCCTGTCTGGAAGCCATCAGGCCCACCTACGGCGAGAGCAAGCTGGCCACCATCATCGGTTTCTGGTGCCCGCAGATGGCCACGGCCCGGCCCGGCACCTTCGAAGCCCTGCCCGTCGACAACAGCCGGCAGGGGAAAATCACCGAATTCAAAGCTGAACTCAGTCCAAAAGACTTCATCGTCGACATCCTGGATACCCAGCGCAATGAAAGCGGAAGCCAGAGCTTGTTCAGCGCCGATATCATCATCTGCGGGGGCCGGCCCTGCGGCGAACTCGACGATTTCAAGCTCATCAAAGAACTCGCCGAGGCGCTCAAAACCAGGGGTTACAAAGCCGACTGGGGCGCCAGCCGGCAGGCCGTCGACCGCGGCTACGCGCCGTACAGTCGCCAGATCGGCCAATCGGGCAAAACTGTGCGACCCAAGGTGTACGTGGCCGTGGCCATCTCCGGCGCCATACAGCACACCAGCGGCATGAAAGAATCGGGAAAAGTACTGGCCATCGACCGCGACCCAGGCTCCAATATGTTTAATTCCGCCGATTTCGGCATCGTAGGCGATTACCAAACCGTGCTGCCTATGCTGATTGAGAAGGTGAAGGCCGGGGAATTGGCTTGGGGGGTGACGGCCACGGAGCATCCGGGGGGGTGACGGCCGGGAACTGACTAGGGTGGTGACGGCCCGGGAATGGCTTGGGTGGTGACAGGGTG
>JAEUUQ010000451.1 GCA_016787505.1 Saprospiraceae bacterium
GTATGTAAGTAGCTGGTACGAAGGGGACTCCAGTCACATATTCATTACCAACCACTGCACAGGCGAAAAAGAATATTTGATTTCTGTTAAATCTGTTTATAGCCCATGTTGGGGAGCTACAGACTGGATTCTATTCAGTTCGGGTTTTGGGCCTATTCATAAGATCAAAAGCAGTGGGGATAGTTTAATGGTATTGAATCCTCAGCGTGGAATGTCTGAGTATTTTTGGATGAATAATGGTCTAAATATCCATGCACAATTAAGAAAAAGTTCTACTGAACGGTTTAGTATTATACTTGACCTTGATGGAGAAATTATTGATACGTTTAATCAATTAATTAGTCGAGGGGCATTTAAAAATGGCAAGATAGCTACACTGTACAATTATGAGAATGCTCCATTTCTTGGGATAATGAGCATAATAGATTGGACCTTTTCGCCACTGCTACTTTATAATCCTGCATTTACAATATCCTCAATAGACTGGCTTGATGATCAAACTATTATATGGAGTGATTCAAAAGGTATCAGGAAAGCAAACATCAATTCTGGCGAAATAACTTTTATCAAAGAAACCCCTTGTGATAATCTACGATATTCATTTATTTCTGCCTCACCAGATGACAGCGGGCGTATTTTGACAACTCGTTTGGAATATGTATACGTCACGTCTGATTCTTTAGTAAAGTACCAACGTATTTCACTACTTGATACTAATACCGGCCAGGAGTGGATATTGGGGCTGGAGTAGGGACGAACGCCGGGAATCAAATCCACAAATTCTCATTACGTGCCACCTGCACCGTTGGCGAACGGTAAACGTTGGCGAACGGTAAACGTTCACCCTACGTAGTCGTCACCTCGTAAAATGCACCAAATCCGCAAAGCGCTGCACGCGTTGGTCAATTTCGGGGCGGCTGAGGTTGGTGAGGCGTTCTATGCTAAATCGCTCTACGCAAAACGAGGCCATGGCCGAGCCGAAAATCACGGCGCGTTTCATATTGTCGAACGAGAGGTCGCCGGTAGACGCCAGGTAGCCCATAAAACCCCCGGCAAAGGTGTCGCCGGCGCCGGTGGGGTCGAACACTTGCGCCAGGGGTAGCGCCGGGGCGAAAAATACGTTGTCGGGACTGAACAGCAATGCGCCGTGTTCGCCTTTTTTGATCACCAGAAAACGGGGGCCCATGGTAAATATAGCTTCGGCGGCGTTCACCAGCGAATGCTCACCCGTAAGCTGGCGGGCTTCTTCGTCGTTGATGGTGAGAATGTCGATGCGCTTGAGTACCTCCAGGAGGCTGTCGAGCGCCACGTTCATCCAGAAGTTCATGGTGTCGAGGGCTACCAGCTTGGGTTTTACCTTCAACTGGTCGAGCACCCGGTGTTGCACATCGGGCGTCAGGTTGCCCAGCATCACGTAGTCGGCATTGGTATACGCCTCCGGCAGCACGGGGTCGAAATCGGCCAGCACGTTGAGCTGGGTGTCGAGCGTATCGCGGTCGTTGAGGTTGTTGTGGTAGCGGCCCGCCCAGAAAAACGACTTTTCGCCGTGTTTTACCTGTATGCCGTCGAGGTTGATGCCCCGCCGGCGCAGATCGTCGAGGGTTTCTGTAGGGAAATCATCGCCAATTACGGATACTACCTGTACATCAGGTGTAAAATACGAGGCGGCAAGCGAGATGTAGGTGGCGGCGCCACCCACTACCCGCTCGGCTCTTCCAAATGGCGTTTCTATATCATCAAAGGCTACGGTGCCTATCGCTAACAAGCTCATGAAAAAAATATTTTGGCAAATATTGCACTTTTATGGGATATCCTATAAATTTGCAGTCGCTTTTAAAAGGCACGGACATTTTGCCTCAGTAGCTCAGCCGGTTAGAGCGGCGGACTGTTAATCCGTAGGTCCTAGGTTCAAGTCCTAGCTGAGGCGCAACAACACTAAATCTACGGCTGTTTCATTTCGGTGGGACAGCCGTTTTTTTATTTCGGATTTGCGATTGCGGATTGCGGATTTTGTCCAGGATAAATCCGAAATCCGAAATCCGAAATCGCAAATTGCCAATCACAGCTTCAGCAAATCGGGGTTTTCGGGGAGCGTGGAGAGGATATCGAGGAATTGGCGGCGCGGAATAGCCTCGGCGCCCAAGCTGGCCAGGTGGCCGGTTTGTTGCTGGCAATCGATAAGTTCAAAATCGCGTGTCTGCAATTCCAGCACCAGCGAGATAAACCCGAATTTGGAGGCATTGCTAACGTATGCGAACATGGATTCTCCAAAAAAGATCTTTCCCATGGCTAGTCCGTAAAGGCCGCCTACCAGCTTGCCTTCCTGCCAAACCTCCACAGAGTGGGCATAACCCAGGCGGTGAAGGTTGACATAACCCTGCACCATCTCTTCTGTAATCCAGGTGCCTCCCTGCCCCCGGCGGTATACGCCCGCACAACTCCGCATTACCGTTTCAAATTCCCGGTTGTAGCTTACCTCAAACTTGCGCTGGTTGAAATAGGGGCGCATACTTTTGGCCACCTTCAACTGGTGGGGAAAAAGCACAAAGCGGGGGTCGGGCGACCACCACAAGATCGGGTCTTCTTCGTTAAACCAGGGGAAAATGCCCTGGCGATAGGCTTCTATGAGGCGCTGGGGGGATAAGTCACCGCCTACGGCCAGCAAACCTTCGCGCGATGCCAGGTGTGCGGGTGGAAAATGGATGTCGTCTTCGGAAAGCAGAAACAAGGGCATCGATTACCCTCCTTCTTCGATTACAGCGGAAAGGCCACGGTCAATCAGAGCTTCTTTTTTGGGCATCAGCTCTCTTTTTGAAGCTGTTTTTACTGTGGCCTTTCCCTTGAAATGAATAAGCAGGGCCAATTGCTCCGCTTGCTCCGTAGTGTGGCGCAATACCTCGATAAAGCACTGGATAACCCACTCAAAAGTATTGACGTCGTCGTTGTAGACTATAAGCTGCGCCACCGATCCTATGTCGCTGTCGGAAAGGTCCTCTTCCAACAGCACGTCCTCCTTTTCTTCCTTGGTATGGGCGTGCAGCATGATGTATCATTGCGTTATTGAAACTTATAACGCAAAAATCAATTTAATTGCGATAAAGTTCCGTTTATCGCCTCAAAATTAGGCAAATTTCCGGCAGAATCCAAGACTTCGGCGTACTGTACGATGCCATCTTTGTCAATTACAAAAGCCGAGCGCTTGGAAACCCCGCGCAATCCCAACACAAATTCTTCGTACAAAGCGCCATAAGTAGCCGATACCTCTTTATTAAAATCGGACAGGAGGGGGAAATTAAATCCCTGATCTTCTTTAAATTTTTTGAGTGTAAACGGTGAGTCGACAGATATTGCCAGAATTTGCGCCTGGAGTCTCTCGTAATCGCCGATATTATCCCGCATACTGCACAATTCCTGGGTGCATACATTGGTAAATGCCATCGGGAAAAACAACAAAACGACGTTTTGACCTTTGAAGTCTTCGAGTGCAACTTCCGTTTTGTCGGTAGAATAGAGCTTGAAGGGTGGCGCTTGATCGCCAATTTGTATGGGCATAGTTCATTTTTTTATTAACCAACATAAATAAGAGACAACGCATAATTGTTCATAAAAAGAGAAAGAACTATACGACAATTTTGTTGTTTTGTTCCGAAATGTCTCCAAGCCGATGACGCCAGTCCAAAAATCGTATATAGAATTGCACATAGCGGTGTTGCTTTTTGGCTTCACTGCTATTTTGGGCAAACTCATCGAGCTGCCTGCGGTCACGCTGGTATGGTGGCGGGTATTGATCACAAGTGTCAGTCTATTGCTACTCATCGGCGCCGGCAAAGTGTTCCAAGGGATTTCACTCCGGGAGCGGCTACAGTATGCCGGTGTGGGTGTCGTTGTGGGCGTGCATTGGCTCACTTTTTACGGCGCCATCAAGCTCTCGAATGCTTCCATCACCCTCATCTGCATGGCTACTACCTCGTTTTTTACGGCGCTCCTCGAGCCGGCATTGCTGCGGCAGCGCATCAAAGGGTACGAGCTGGCATTGGGTTTACTCATTATTCCGGGTATGGCGCTTATTGTCAATAGCGCTGGAGAATCAAAAGTACTTGGGATCATCGTTGCGTTGGTCTCGGCATTGCTTGCCGCCTTATTCGCCACGCTCAATAAAAAATTGCTGGGAGACAAAGACGCGCGGCGCGTCACTTTTATTGAACTGAGCAGCGCCTGGTTGTTTATCAGCCTCGTTTTACCCGCCGTGTTGCTCACTAGTGGCGAGCCCCTGGCATGGTGGCCTTCTCCACTCGATTGGTTTTACCTGTTGGTATTGGCCTTGCTATGTACTACCCTGGCGTATGTGCTGGCCTTGCGCTCGTTGCGGCACTTATCGGCTTTCAGCGCCAACCTGGCGGTAAGCATGGAACCCGTCTATGGCATTGCGCTGGCCTGGCTGCTACTACAGGAACACAAAGAACTGGCGCCCAATTTTTACTGGGGCGTGGCCATTATTACCCTCGTCGTATTCAGCTACCCGCTGGTAAGGCGTATGCAGACCAAAACAACCTGACGCAAAAGCTTGTTATGCTAGCCAAACGCATCATACCCTGCCTTGATATCATGGATGGCCGCACCGTGAAGGGCGTCAACTTTGTCAACCTGCGCGACGCCGGCGACCCCGTCGAGCTCGGCGCCCGCTACAGCGAGGAAGGCGCCGACGAACTGGTTTTTTTGGATATCACGGCCACCCACGAAAAGCGCAAAACTATGAGCGAGTTGGCCCGGCGCATCGCCCGGCACCTTAATATACCCTTTACCATCGGCGGGGGTATCGGTTCGCCGGCCGACGTGGAAGCGCTGCTCGACGCCGGCGCCGACAAAATTTCTATTAACTCGGCAGCCGTGCGCAACCCCCAACTGATAGAAGAACTGGCCCTCCACTTCGGCAGCCAATTTGTAGTGCTGGCCGTCGATGCCCGCTTCCACGAAGGCGATTGGATTGTTTATCTCAACGGCGGCCGGGTACCCACAGCTACCCGCCTGCTCGATTGGGTGAAAGAAGCCGAAAGCCGGGGAGCCGGCGAAATCCTTTTCACGTCGATGGACCACGACGGCGTCAAACAAGGCTTCGCCTGCGATATTACCGCGGTGGTGTCGCAAACGGTGCGTATTCCCGTCATTGCCTCCGGTGGCGCCGGCTCGATGTCCCACTTCCTCGACGTCTTTACCGTCGGCCATGCCGACGCCGCCCTCGCCGCCAGTATTTTTCACTTCGGCGAAATACCCATCCCTCAACTGAAGAACTATTTGCACAGCCACGGCGTTGAGATGCGGTGAACGATAATATAATTGCAAATGGTGATCGATTTTCAAAAAAATGGCGGTCTCGTTCCCGCGATAGTGCAAGATGCTACTACCGGCAAAGTGCTCATGTTGGGGTATATGAACGAAGAGGCTTTGGAACAAACGCGAACGGGCGGCCTGGTCACTTTCTACAGCCGATCCAAACAACGCCTGTGGACAAAAGGGGAAACCTCGGGCCACACGCTGCACGTAGTGAGCATAGCCGTCGACTGCGACGCCGATTCGCTATTGATAAAAGCCCATCCTCAAGGGCCTGTATGCCATACCGGCGCTGATACCTGTTTTGGTGAAGACAACAGGTCGGATAACTTTTTGCAAGTACTCGAGCGCATTGTGCAGCAGAGACAATTATATCCCGTGGAAGGCTCTTATACCAGCTCGCTTTTTCAGAAAGGCATCAACAAAATAGCCCAAAAGGTGGGGGAGGAAGCAGTAGAATTGATCATAGAAGCCAAGGACGACGACAAGGCGCTTTTCCTGGGTGAAGCCGCCGACTTACTTTTCCACTTCCTGGTACTGTTGGCTGCAAAAGGATACCGCCTGCAGGAAGTTGAAGATATATTGCGATTGAGAAATCTCAAATAAAGATATTCCGAACAATTGACAAAAAACCGGCGCAACAGTTGGTATTTAATTGGCCATACAACACTGTGTCGCCCAACCTTTATTTGCTCCACCCTGTGTTTCGCCAAATAATCAACCTTTTACATACAATTATACCTACCTTGTAACAGGTTGTTATTCAAGTTTTTTTGTAAGTTTTCCACAAAAAAACTTTACAATTTAAAAACATTGAGTTATATTTGAAGTTACTCTCTTATTACACACAATAACTGGACTAACTGCATGTTCTAATGCAGCCCTTTGACCTGTACTGATACTACTATAGAAAACCACGGAATCCACTAACCAGCGCAATCTTGTATTGCAATTTTGGCCACTGTGCGCCAATGCATGGGGTTTCCAAACACGACGACCTTTTGGCCTGGCGACTGTCGAGCTGTGGCTCGCTAATGATGCGTGCCGGCCTGAATCGAGGTCAGAAGTTGCTTATTGTGATAAAACAGCGGCGTTATGATATATAAATCTATTTTTTCCGGTCGGCTAGAGTTCGGCAGTGCGCGTAGCTTCGAGCAGGTACTCAAGTTCTACGAGCATCGTCGTGAGAACTATTACAAACTCGACATCATTTTCAAGAGCGAGGATATCTTCTTTGAATCTACGACTTCGCTCGATATTCCGCGTTTCATCACACAGGTTAGCGAGAAGACATGGCGCAATACGGTCAGTCTGCTCGAGCAGGTTGCCCAGTTTGCCATCGCCGGTGATTTGAGTGCCTGGATGACCGACAACGGCAAGATTATCAGCCAGATGATGATCGAACCGCAAAGCGATAAAATAGCCGTGCAGGCTTTTATCAAAGGCCGGGAATTGATGGAGGCTGGTATGGAAGACGAGGCTAAAGAGGCGCTGAGCAAAGCCATCGAAAAATTTGAGCGTCATGCGCTGGCCTACGAACGCCGCGGATTTATCAACCTGCGCCTGCGCAATTACGCCGACGCCCTCTACGATTATTCTAAAAGTATAGATATCAACCCAAATAAAGCCGACGCTTATTTTGGACGCGCTTTTGTGCGTATAGGACAAAACGATTTTGCAGGCGCTATACCCGACCTGGAAAAAGCGCATAAAACCTCGATCCCCCTCCAGCCTATTTACTGGAAGGCGCGACGCGTTAAAGCCGAGTGTCATCTCAAATTGCAGGAATACGCCAATGCTGTAGCCGAGCTCAAACTGGTGACACAACGCGAGTTCACGCCGTTTGATTCCAATTATAAGTGGCGCCGCAAAGCTTGGTATAACTACGGTCAGGCGCTGCTGGCCACCGGCGATAAGGTAGAGGCTATCAAAGCGCTACAAGCGGCCATTCACATCCCCGATGGCGAAGGAAATATCACCGACGCCGATATTATGCTGTTGCTCGACTCCGCACAATCTTCGGATGCGCCGCCGGCGCAGGAACGCCTCGCTTCCGCAGCATCGCGATAGGGATAGGGGGTGGCGATTATCCGCGTTGGAATAAAAACACACCGTCTCTTCCGAATACCAGAATGATACGTCCATTTTCGTTGGTGAGCAACACCAACAGGCGGTTTTCGCGTGCGCAGGCGCGGGCGAAATCGGCTTCGGGGAAATTGGCGTTGAGGTACTCCACTACTGCTGCGGGTAGCGCATCGTAATTCACCGGCTGGCAAGCGCAGCGCGTTTCCTGGAACGGCGACACTTCCTCGATGAAATTGCCGGCGTTGTCGAATTTGAGCACGATACCCCGGCT
Organism: Saprospiraceae bacterium; assembly: GCA_016787505.1. Classification (GTDB taxonomy): domain Bacteria; phylum Bacteroidota; class Bacteroidia; order Chitinophagales; family Saprospiraceae; genus JABWBR01. Next base: position 7,685 of record JAEUUQ010000451.1, read on the forward strand.
AATGCCTACATAATATTCACCATTGATCAACTTAGCCCGGAGGATTTCGTAGTTGGGATAGTTGGCGCCTACATATTCGCCAATAGTTGCAGGCAGCTGCGCAGGGCGCACTACTTGTCCGAGTTGCGCAAAAGGCCGCACACAAGGCAAACTCCATACGCGCAGGCGGCTCAGCTCCTGCCAGCGACGAATGAATAAGGGCCGGCCTTCGGTGGTGAAATACAGCAAATCGCCGCTGCCCAACAGCAATTCGTAGCCGCGGCCAGCGGCCAGGTTAGCTTCTTCAATAAACGAGTCAAAAAATTGTTCGGTGGTAAAATCGGTGATAGCCACGGGCAGTTCGGCTACATCGACGGCCCGGAGGTCGTCGGCGCCGGCAATCGACATGATCAATTCATCATCGGTAATGGCGCTTTGGTCGTTGCTGTTGCAAGCAGCCAGCAAAGCCAGCGAGAGCATTACGAGCATTTTTTTCATCTGTATTCGCGTTTTTGATTTT
>JAEUUQ010000528.1 GCA_016787505.1 Saprospiraceae bacterium
AAGCCGCTACCCGCCTCAATATCGTGCAAGCCCGCGATTTCCTCGAAATGCTTCGCATGAATGATGGGGAGAAGACGGATTGACAATGTGCTGATTAGTTAATGTGCTGATTTGCTGATGGGTTAATTTGCTGATAATTAATTAATTTTAATCCCTCCAACATCAGCACATCAGCACATCAGCACATCAGCACATCAGCACATCAGCACATCAGCACATCAGCACATCAGCACATCAGCACATCAGCACATCAGCACATCAGCACATTAACCCATCAGCACATTAAAAAAAACCGGTTTCACGATAAAAAAGCCGTCGCTGCCTTGCGGTTGGTATAGGGGCATCAAAATTAATCCATCAGAAATAGCTGAAATAGGACCCTGCGCATCGTGGGCGAGCAGTTCGCCGCGCTTGACGGGTTGAAAATTGGCATAACCGGGGCGCATCCGGAATTGGTCGCCGGGGCGCACGCGGTGGCTGGTAATCAGTTCGGCTACCTTGGGCAACCCTTCGCTGTAACGGCGCAATATTTCGTCGTAGCGATTTTCTACGGCGCCATCCGGGATGCAACCGGTGATTTGCAGGCAATTGATAAGGGCGGCGATAGCGCGGTTGACAGACAGGGGGTCGTCGTGCTGACCCGATTCGAAGGATATGCCCGTAGTCGGGATGCCCGTATTTTCGTCGGTGAAATAATGAAGTGTCGTTCCTTCCAATCCAGCCAATAACCCTATGATAACCGGGGCATGCAGGGCTACGCCTATCCGGATGCTCTCAGGGTTGTCGGTGGCCACCGTAAAAATACCCCCGCCGGCGCTGGTGGTGTGTAAATCGAGCAGGTACAGCCGCTCGGGCTGTTTGATAGCCAAATTGTGTTCAATAACTTCGATCAGCTCGCGCAATTCCAGGTCTTCGGCCTGCAGGTCGTCCATGGGCTCAGCTTTGATGCGCTGTATGTGGGCTGTAGTCCAAATGCGGTTGAGATCTTTTTCCTGATAGCGGTTGCCTGCATGGATAGCCTGCAAATTACCGCGCAGGCCCAGTACCGAACCCCGGAATACAAAACCGGGATTGATCACAGCTTCGCGCTCCAGCAGGCTGAGCACGGTTTCTATGGCTTTGATTCCAGCAACCTCATTGCCGTGGATACCTCCCAGGCATACCAGCAGAGGGCCGTGGGCCTTACCCTCAAAAAAACCTATAATACGAGAAGGGCGCATGCAGAAGTCGCTATCATTTGATGCGCATCAAAAGTATAAAAAGGGTCTTATATTACCCAACTGCGTCGAGAATCTGCTGGGTATGCGCGCCGGTATCTACTTTGGTAAACACCTTAGCGATCACCCCTTTTTCGTCAATGACAAACGTAGTGCGGTACACGCCCTCGTATGTCCTGCCGTACATTTGCTTGGGGCCCCAAACGCCATAGGCCTGCAGCACAACCTGTTCCGTATCGGCTATAAGCGGGAAAGGCAGTTCGTATTTGGTTTTGAAATTCTGGTGTTTTTTTGCGCTATCGGGACTCACTCCGAGCAATTCAAAGCCCCGTTTTTTCAAAATCGAGTAGTTGTCGCGCAAATTGCAAGCCTCCGCCGTACAGCCCGAGGTGTCGTCTTTTGGGTAAAAAAACAAAATCAACTTTTTGCCCTTGAAATCCGACAGCGATACGGTCTCGCCATTTTCGTTTAAGCCACTAAATGCAGGCGCCTTGTCGCCTTCTTTTAAATGAGTCATAACTTGTGGTTGTTTTGCAGAAAAACGTTTGAGGAGGGGGAAGGTTCAAAGTTGGTTGTCGGTTCTCCGTTGTCGGTTGTCTGTTCTCCGTTATCCGTTCATTATCTTTACCAGTTACACTTAACAGAGAACAGAGAACAGAGAACAGAGAACAGAGAACAGAGAACAGAGAACAGAGAACAGAGAACAGAAATTGCGTTAACACACAACCATACCCCGATAACCGGCGTTCTTAATAAAATTGAAATAAACCTGCGTTATTATGAAGCGAATCCTAAAAGTGTCTGTCCTGCTGGCCATATTGGTAGGCGGCATGGCTACCACCTACCATGCGGGTGGCGATAAATATTTCGAGATCCTCAAGAACATCGAGATCTTCGCCAACCTCTACAAAGAAGTTAACACCAATTACGTAGACGAAATCGACCCTGGCAAGCTCATGCGCACCGGCATCGACGCCATGATGGGTTCGCTGGATCCTTTTACCAATTATATTTCAGAGTCGGATATCGAAGGCTATCGATTTATGTCGGAGGGCAAATACCACGGCATCGGCGCCCTGAGTGAAAAAATCGGCGACTTTGTAACGATAACAGAGTTGTACAAAGACCAACCCGCCGAGAAAGCGGGACTCAAAGTAGGCGACCAATTGCTCGCCGTTGACGGCAAGGACGTCAAGAACAGAAATCCCGACGATATCAACAATATCCTGCGCGGATTTCCGGGTACGGAGGTAGAACTCACTATTCGCCGCCCCGGCAAAAAAGACGATTTTAAAGTAAAACTCGTCCGGGAAGAAGTGGAAGTGCCCAACGTGCCCTACCAGGGCCTGGTGAGCAACGACATAGGCTACATCTCGCTTACCATTTTTACCCGCGATGCAGGCGCCAATGTGGCTGGCGCGCTGAAAGAACTCAAAACCAATAACCCCGGACTAAAAGGCATTATCCTCGACTTGCGCGGCAACGGCGGCGGATTGCTCACCGAAGCCGTTAACGTGGTGAATGCGTTTGTGCCCAAAGGCGAACTGGTGGTCACTACCAAAGGCAAGGTAAAAGATTGGGATCGCAGCTTCAAAACGATGGGCGCCCCCGTAGACGAAGAGATTCCGCTCGCCGTGCTCATCAATAAAAATTCGGCTTCCGCTTCCGAGATCGTGAGCGGGGTATTCCAGGATTACGACCGCGGCGTGCTAATAGGCCAGCGCTCTTATGGCAAGGGACTGGTTCAAAATACCTACGATATCGGCTACAACTCGAAGGTAAAACTCACTACCGCTAAATACTACATCCCCAGCCAGCGCTGCATCCAAAGCGTAGAGTACAAAAACGGCGAGCCCGTGGATATCGCTGATGAAAAACGCGCACAGTTTAAAACCCGCAACGGTCGCACCGTGCTCGACGGCGGCGGCGTAAAACCCGATATTTATCTCGACGCCGAAACGGATATACCCGTAGTAAAAGCGCTATTGGAACAACATTTCATTTTCGATTACGTGACGCAGTTTTGCCTTAAAAACGAGACGATAGCAGCCGTAGAAGATTTTCGCTTTACAAACTGGAGCGATTTTATGCAGTTCCTCGGCCAGCGCAATTTTGAATACGACCTCGAGAGCGAAAAACTGCTCAAACAACTCAAGGAAAAAAGCGGCAAAGAAGGCTTTTCACTCGACGCCGAAATAAAAACTATGGAAGGCAAAATAAAAGCTTCCAAACAAAGCGATATCGAAAAACACAAGCAGGTTATTACCAATATTTTGGAAAAAGAAATCGCCGGTCGCTATTTTTACCAGCGCGGCAAAACGCAGATGGGACTGCGCAACGACCAGGAAATATCGCAGGCTATCGAGGTGCTGCGCGATCCGGCCAAATACAACAAACTACTAGGAAACAAGTAGTTAGTTTCATCACAGAGTTGCACAGAGTCAAAATCCGGCTCTGTGGAACTCCGTGAAAACTCTGTGTACCTCTGTGGTAAAACTTCACTGATAGTAGTAAACGATTGCACTATCCTGTATCTGATACCGGGTACTCGAAGCCTGCTCCCGGCGCACCGTCTCCGCCACAAATTCCAGTATCTCCTGCCGCCGGCTTAGCGGCGTTAGCGTGACAGCTTCCCAGGAAGTTTCGTTGGGTATATCCACATAAAACATGCAATTTCCACCACCCATTTCGTGGTAAAAATTGATGCGCAAATCGCCTTCTACATAAGTGATCGTGCCCGCCCGAAAAGTCCCCTCGTATTCGATTCTTCGCCCGAATTGTGCAGCCATTTTTTCGAGTATATTTTTTCTTAAAATTAAATCTTCATTGGGTAATTCATTGCCAAAGCCATCCCGGTATACAATCGGCTCGTCTGAGTTGCTTCTTACAGGTTGGGGTGGTTCTTCGGGAGTTTGTTTTGGCGGTTGTACCCCTTTTTTATATTTTTTAAATAAAATAACGTGCTTCCCGCCATGCGGGTGGTCAATTTCAACCCGATAATCGCCGGGACTAATCTCCAGCGTATCCCACAATATTTGAATGCTGCCGTTGAGGCGGTCGGTGACGGGGCGGTCGTCAATAACCGCATTTTTTGTGCGCTCGATCAGCCGGATATTACCGTATCCATGCCCACCGTATTGCGGTAGCCAGATTATGAGCTGCTGGCAGTCGGGGTAATGCACGAGCCGGGCCGTTATCTCCCCGCCGCCAGGCGGTTCATTGGTTATTTCTCCCAGCTCGATGATGCCGTAGTAGGGTTGCATGATTTTAAATTGGATGCGCAATAGACGTATTGAAAGTATGGTTTTTTATCGAATGGTAGCTATATATTGAAAAAAGGTAGCTGTTTAATTGGGTTTAGCGATTGAGTTTAGCTGTTTGTTTAGAAAACTAAACCCTAACGCTAAACTGCGAATGCACTAAACTGCGAATGCACTAAACCCTACTAAACAATTACAAAAAAAAGACAAATTTGTCCTAATAAAAAATTGCGTACCTTTGGGCTACGATAAAAGCCGCTAACCATGCCAACCGAAACCATTTTGTCGGCACTGCGCGACAAATACGGCCACCTGCATCAGGATGCCGACGTATATCTCAAGGGCCTCCTACACGCCAAACCCATCACTTACTGGGATTATGTAGAAGTGGATGCACTGCTCTCGCTCCAACACCCTCGCACCGACTTTGCCGATGAATACGTGTTTATTGTGTATCACCAGATTACCGAGTTGTCGCTGCGCCTGTTGCTACACGAATTAGAGCAAGTCACCGGCACTAACCAACCGACCGAGCAGCAAATGATTACCAAGGTCAAACGCGTAAATCGCTATACAGAACTGCTTATCAATTCATTCGATATCATGCGCGAGGGGATGAGCTACGACGACTACAACGAATTCCGCCACGCCCTGACCCCCGCCAGCGGATTCCAGAGCGCACAATTCAGACTTGCAGAGATACGGTGCACCCGCCTGGTGAACCTGCTTACCCGCACCGGCAAGCAAAATCTCCCCGAGGATGCCCCCGTCAGCGACCAGTTTGACTATATTTATTGGAAAATGGCAGGTACCGACCATGCTACCGGTCAGCAATCGCTCACTATGCGCCTTTTTATTGAAAAATACCAGCCTTCGTTTATCCAACTGGCTACCCAAATTCGCGGCAGCACGCTCGAAGAGCAAGCCCTTCGCCTCGAAAAAGCCGGCCAATTAGGTACAGAGCTACGCGAGCTGCTTCGCCGCTTCGACCAGCTTTTTAATATCGAATGGCCCCTGGTGCATCTGCGCACCGCCGAGTATTACCTCGATAGCAAAGGCGAAAATAAAGCCGCTACCGGCGGCAGCGAGTGGAAGAAGTATCTCCACCCCCAATACCAACAACGCCGCTTTTTCCCCACGCTATGGAGCGAAGAGGAGAAGGCGAACTGGGCAAAATAAATGTGCTGATTTGCTAATGTGCTGATTTGCTAATGTGCTGATTTGCTAATTTATATCTTTGCCATTGACAATCATTTTATATGGCAACTACATTTGTGAATTGAAAAAGAAAAACACTGCTGTCCGGCTTCCCATGGGGGCGACCGTTGAAGAAGTCCTGCACGACTACTATATTTGCTGTGTGAGCAGAGAGGTAAGTGTGTATCTGCGCCGCGATGTACTTACTGGCCGCGCTAAATTTGGTGTAGCTGACGACGGCAAGGAGCTTTTTCAAATAGCAATGGCCAAGCAATTTCGCAAGGGCGATTTCCGGGCCGACTACTACCGGGGTCACACGCTGCTGCTGGCACTCGACATCTGCACAGTAGAAGACCTGTTTGCCCAATTATATGCCGACAGCGAAAACGACCCCTTCTCCTACGGCCGCCAAATGAACAATCACCATGCTACTCCACTGATAGACGAACACGGCAACTGGCTCAACCACCTCGAACGCTACAACCTCTCTTCCGATATCTCTACGACAGGCGGGCAAGTGGCGCGCGGACTCGGGCTGGCATTTGCCTCTAAAAAATACCGCGAAAACCAGGAACTCACGGATACCCCCTTCTCCGATAGCGGCAACGAAGTGTGTTTCTGCATCATCGGCGATGCCAGTACCTCTGAAGGCGCTTTTTGGGAAGCCGTCAACGCCGCCGGCGTACTGCAGGTGCCGCTGACCATTACCATCTCCGACGACGGCTACGGCATCTCGGTGCCCAAATCGTACCAAACCACCAAAGAAAATATTTCGGAAGTCCTTCAGGGTTTTGCCGCCACCGACGAAACCAAAGGCATCGATATTCACAAAGTGAAGGGTTGGGACTACCCCGCCCTCTGCGAAGCCTACAGCCGGGGCGCCCAACGCGCCAGAGAAGACCACGCCCCAGTAGTGTTCCACATTGAAGAACTCACCCAGCCACAAGGACACTCCACCTCAGGCTCGCACGAGCGCTACAAATCGAAAGAAAGGCTGGAATGGGAAGCCGAATACGACTGCAACGTCCAGTTCCGCAAATGGATAATCGATAACGGCGTCGCCACCGAAGAAGCCCTGGCCGAACTCGAAAAACGGGCCGACGGCTTTGTCAAAGCCAGCCGCGACCGCGCGTGGAAAGCCTTCCGCGAGCCCATACAAACGCAGTGGAATACCATCAATTCGCTGTTTGACAACCTGGCTGGAAAATTTGAGGGTAATTCGCGTGTTGGCCGCCTTCGCGATGAAGTCAAAGGCCTCGTCAATCCATTTTATGCCGAACTGGTGCGGGCGTCCCGGCAAATGCTGTACGCCCTGAGAGGGCAGTCCGGCCCCGAAATCGAACAACTGCGCCAATTTGTGGAAGCCTCACACGATGAAGCCCAGCGCCGCTTCCACGTTAATCTATACAGCGAAACGCCCCGTTCCGCCCTCAAAGTACCTATCGTGGCGCCGGTTTATTCGGATGCCTCGCCCGTCAAAAACGGCTTCGAAGTCATCAATGCTTTTTTTGACAAAATGCTGGAGAAAAACCCCGCCTTTTACGCCTTTGGCGAAGACCTTGGCAAAATCGGCGGCGTCAATCAAGGGTTTGCTGGTTTGCAGGACAAATACGGCGAAACCCGCGTATTCGACACCGGCATCCGGGAGTGGACTATCATCGGCCAGGCCATCGGCATGGCGATGCGCGGCCTGCGGCCCCTGGCAGAAATCCAATACCTCGACTACCTCATCTACGCCTTTTCTCCCTTATCCGACGACCTGGCCAGCCTACGTTATCGCACCAATGGCATCCAGGCCGCACCGGTTTTGATCCGCACGCGGGGGCACCGACTGGAGGGTATCTGGCACTCCGGCTCACCGATGAGTATACTACTAGGGGGATTGCGGGGAATCTACATCCTCACCCCGCGCAACTTTGTGCAGGCAGCAGGCTTGTACAACACCATGCTCCAATCCGACGACCCGGCGCTGCTCATCGAATGCCTCAATGCCTACCGCCTCAAAGAACGCCAGCCCGACAACATCGGCGAGTACACCGTGCCGCTCGGCACGCCTGAAATACTGCGCCACGGCGCCGACGTCACCATCGTCACCTACGGCTCCTGCGTGCGCATCGCCCAATCGGCCATAGAAATGCTGGAGAATGATGGCATCGACGTAGAACTCATCGACGTGCAAACGCTTGCGCCGTTCGACCTTCCGCAAACCATCGTAGCCTCGCTGCAAAAAACGAACCGTGTTGTTTTCCTCGATGAAGACGTACCCGGCGGGGCATCAGCTTATATGATGCAACAAGTGCTGGAAGTGCAAAACGGCTACCGCTATCTCGACTCGCCGCCTGTGACAGTGACCGCTCAGCCCCACCGCCCGGCCTACGGCACCGATGGCGATTATTTCTCCAAGCCTAATGCGGAGGATGTGTATGATGCTGTTTTCAAACTTATGAATGAAGCTGAGCCGCGGAGGTTTGGGGGGAGTGAGGGAGGGTGAGCGCTTTTTTGACTTCCTCCCCTGTAATTAAACGAGCAAGCGGCTTAGGTAAATTTTCATCAAGCAACACGTTCTTCATCGGCTGTAAACGCGTAGTGTTTTTCTAATATCTCGATCAACTGTATAACTTGCTCTCGTTGTACAGAAGGAAAGTCGTTGAGAAACTCTTCGATCGTATCTCCACTTTTTAAGTAGTCAAACAGAATTTTTACGGGTACACGTGTCCTTGCAAAAACGGGCGTTCCGCTTTGTATATCGGGAGAAATAGTAATAATGTCTGCAAGAGTGGCCATAGAATTTAAGTATTACTACAAAGTAACGCTTTTTTTTGAATTTTTCAAAATAACCCCTCTCACGGCGTGCCTACCCCCTTATCGTCTGACACAACTCCAGCAGCACCCCGTTGGCCGACTTGGGGTGCACAAAGCACACCAGTTTATTGTCGGCGCCGCGTTTGGGTTCGGCGTTGAGCAGTTGGAAACCGGCATCGGTGAGGCGTTGCATTTCGGCGTGGATGTCGTCTACCTCGAAAGCTACGTGGTGGAGGCCTTCGCCGCGTTTTTCAATGTATTTGGCAATGGCGCTTTCGGGGGCGGTGGCTTCCAGGAGCTCTACCTTGGCTTCGCCGGCGTGGAAAAACGACGTAATCACGTGTTCGCTGGCTACTTCTTCCGATTTATAGGGGGCGGCGCCCAGTATTTGTTCAAAGAGGGCGTTAGAGGCGGCCAGGTCTTTTACAGCTATACCCAGATGTTCGAGACGGAGTATCATCGTAGTTGGTTTTGATTAAGGCACAAAAAAAGCCGGGCGACTCAAAGCCGCCCAGCCGAAATCATAATCCCAAAAACTATTCTTATAAAGCGCGCTGCCGGGGCGGCGCACAATGGTCATGCTTGTTCGGCTTCTCTGACCAGCAGTTGGAAGCCGTTGCCGTGAATATTCACGATTTCGATATTTTCATCGCGTCGCAGGTATTTGCGCAACTTGGTCACAAATACGTCCATACTGCGCGCGGTAAAATAGTTGTCTTCCCCCCAGATCTTGGTCAACGCTTCTGAACGGGGCAGAATATCGTTGATATGTACTGCAAACATACGCAAAAGTTGCGCTTCTTTGGGAGAAAGTTTAGATTTTTCTTCATCTGTTCCCGCTACATTGTATGTCAGGATGCGCAACGGATAATTAAAGTGATATTTTCCGATATAAAATTCCTTCACTTCGTCTTTGCCTTCCGGCTTCGTATTGCTTCGTTTCAGGATAGCCTGAATGCGGTAGAGCAATTCTTCGGAGTTAAAAGGTTTGGTGATATAATCGTCTGCGCCTAGTTTGAAGCCTTGCAGTACATCATCCTTCATCGCCTTGGCAGTGAGGAAAATGATGGGCATCTCGGCGTCCTTTTCGCGGATTTCCCGGGCTAGCGTGAAGCCGTCTTTTTTGGGCATCATCACATCGAAGATGCAGAGGTCGTAATGTCCTTTTTTATAACTTTCGAGGCCTTGTACGCCGTCGGTAGCCAGTGTAACCTCGAAGTCGTGCATATCGAGGTAAGAACGCAATACGTCGCCAAAATTTTGATCGTCTTCCACCAGCAGGATTCTGTTGTTTGCCATAGCGATGATTTTTCTTGTCGGGTTGCTAGTTTTTAATAATTAATTGAGGTGAAAGGGGAAAAACAAGATAAAGCTACTGCCTTTTCCCGGTTCGCTTTTCACGTCAACCTGGCCTTTGTGAGCGGTCATCATCGCTTTCACGTAACTGAGGCCGAGGCCGAAGCCTTTCACATCGTGGAGATTGCCGGTATGCACCCTGTAGAATTTGTCGAAAATTTGCTTGCGGGCTTCTTTGCTAAGCCCGATGCCTTTGTCTTCAACCGTTACTTCAACGCCATTGGCGACGTTGCGGGTATGCACCGTAATCTCCGGTTTGTCAGGTGAATACTTGTTGGCGTTGTCCAGCAAGTTGTTGATAATGTTGGAAATATGCGTCATGTCGCCTTCTACTACCGGCTCGGTGGCTTCGAGTACCGCTTTGGCTGTGCCATCGCGTTTTTCAACCTGCAAACCGATATTTTCAATTGCCGCATAGATTACTTCATGAAGGTTGACTGCCGAGGTCTTCAACGAAAACTCGCGTTTATCGAGGAGGGCCATTTGCAATACTTTCTCCACCTGACTATTCATACGTTTATTTTCCTGTTTTATTATATTGGCGAAGCGGCTAACTTTATCCGGGTTGCCCGAAATGATTGGATTTGTAATGGAATCGGCAGCCAACGAGATGGTCGCGATGGGAGTTTTGAATTCGTGGGTCATGTTGTTGATGAAATCGGTTTTCATCTCCGACAGCTTTTTTTGCATGATGATGACGTGGATGGTATAACCGAAACACAACAATATGATGGAGGTAAATACGATGGTGCCCAGGAAGTTTTTCCACAAAGAACTCCACAATACGCTGCTGCGATAGGGGAAGTGGATCATCAGCGTGCCAGGCGAGGGCATGTCCTGGTTGAATAGAGTCACTTTGTAAGGAGAATCCAATATGGCTTTGAAAACGGGTATGACGGCGCCGCCCGAGGTGGGGTCGTCGATCACATAATGGTCGTCGACCATGACGAAACTCTGCTTTTCATTCGAAAAAACGCCGAAATTATAGCTGGCATCGATACCGCGGTTGTTGAGTTCTTGTTTCAGCATTTCGCCCAATTGCCGCACGTTGACGCGCTCGTCGAGGGGGATGTAGTCGCTCCGCATATTGTACACCATTACGCGGCGGAATTTGTCGTCGCGCGACTTCAGGCAGTGGTAGCAGGTACAGGTATCCGAAAATTCGGACATGAGTTGGTCGATAAGCTCCCCGCCGATAAATCCGTCGGGTTTGGGCGGCGGCGCAGGCGCAGCGGGCGCCTCGGGTTCGAGCCCGTCAATCTCGCGCTCAAAATAATTGGCTACAAAGCCATTCATGTTGCGGTTGAAAGCCTCGCGCTTTTCTTCGTATTCCAGGCGCAGGGCTACGTTGTTGAGCGCGCTGTAGACGTCTTTGTCAAATTTGCGCTCGTTGACTTTCATCGAGGTGCGTATGAGGTCCATCTGCAGCCATACCACCCCGATGACCGCCGCACTCATGACGCCAATGATAGCCCAAATTGCTTTTTTATTCATATGTGAACAGTGAACGGTGAACAGTGAACTGCGAATAGCACCTTGATCGGTTCACTGTTCACTGTTCACAGTTCACAAAATTAGACATTGTCGCTACGCGGCACTTCATTTTAACTTCAATTTAACTTTCAAAAAGAATTTACATAATTCTAATTTATAAGTGATTATCTATTGTTAATTTAATTATTCCCGAATAG
>JAEUUQ010000567.1 GCA_016787505.1 Saprospiraceae bacterium
GAGTTTTATGCGCTTTATTTTTACCTTTTTCTTCCAAACGCCGGCCAAAGCAGCGCCACCACTGGTTTACCTGGCCTGCGCCCCCGAAGTGGAAGGCGAAACTAATGTGTACCTCCACATGATGGCCCGCAAGCGAATGGACGAGAAAGTATACGATGAAGAGGCAGGCAACCGTTTATGGAAGAAAAGCGAGGAGATAACATGTACCTAACCATAGCAAAAAAAATGATCATATACCTGGCTGTGGGTTACCTTACAGCAGTGTCGCTGCTGTATTTGCTGCACGAGCGCATCGTCTTTCAGCCCGACAGGCTGTCGCCCGATTATGCCTTCCGCTTTGACCAGCCTTTTGAAGAATTTTTTCTCGACGACCCATCGGATGAATTGCAGGTCAATGCCCTTTATTTTGCCGCCCCGGCAGATGCCAAAGGGCTAATCCTGTATTTTCACGGCAATGCCGACAACCTGCAGCGCTGGGGGGGCTATGCCGGCGATTTTACGGAGTTGGGCTACCATGTATTGGCCGTCGACTATCCCGGCTACGGCAAAAGCCCCGGCACGCCATCTGAAGAAAATTGCTATCGCAGCGCAGCTCTGGCCTACCAGTGGGCTCGCGAACGCTACCCCGCCGAAAAGATCATCATTTATGGCCGCTCCCTGGGCTCCGGAATCGCATCGTGGCTGGCAGCCCGGCAACCCGCCCAGCAATTGATCCTCGAAACCCCCTTTCCCAATATCCCCGCCGTATTCCGCTATAGGGCTTCCGCACTGTTTATCCCCCTGCCGCTTAAAACCAGCTTTCCCGTTGATGATTACCTCGATCAGGTAGATTGTCCCGTTACCATTTTTCACGGCACCCGCGATTTGATCATTCCCTACAAAGTAGCGCTGGCCCTGCATCCCACTGTAGGCGCCGACCGGTTTATCACCATTGTGGGCGCCGGACACAAAAATCTGAGCGATTATGCCCTTTATCACGAGAATTTGAGCCGCCTCCTGAATTGAATTACAGGAAATTAGTTACCTTCCAGTCGATTTATGCTTTAAGATGGATGGTAACACCTATGACCTTGTATTACATCATATCGCTGGTCGCCCTCATATACGTGCTCTTTGGAGCCTTTTTTTATTTTTTTCAACACTATTTCTTTTTTCGTCCCGAAATCCTCCCCCACGAGTTTCAATACCAATACCCGTTTGATTTTGAAGAAAAATCTTTCGATATGGAAGACGGAGGGCGCGTCAATGCAGTGCATTTTCGCGTGCCCAATAGCCGGGGTGTGGTATATTATCTCAAGGGCAATTCGCGTAGCATCAAAGGCTGGGGCAAATTCGCCCGCGATTTTATGAGCAACGGCTACGACTTTTTTATGATGGATTACCGGGGCTTTGGTAAAAGCAGGGGGAGACGCACCGAAAATATTCTTTACAGCGACGCGCAGATGTTGTACAGGGAACTGCTCAAGCTGTATCCGGAACAACAAATCGTAGTGTACGGCCGATCCCTGGGCTCGGGTATCGCCGCCCGAGTGGCCTCCTGGAACCGCCCGCGTATGCTGGTTCTCGATTCACCGTATTTCAGCTTTTTTCACCAAATCAAGCGCTACGCCTTTTTTCTTCCGCTTGAGATCCTGCTGCGCTACCAGATTCGTACCGATTTTTATTTAAAAAAAATAGAATCACCCGTGTTTATCCTGCACGGCAATCGCGACAGGCTGATACCTTACAAGCATAGCCAAATGCTGCAAAAAATCAACCCGGCGTTGATCCAACTGTTTACTATTGATGGCGGCGGACACAACAACCTGCCCGATTTTCCAGCCTATCACGAGTATCTCTACGATTTACTCAACGGCTTTTACGAACCGGTAACACCCCCCGCCGTATGATTACCCGAACCTTCGACATATTGCGCTTCCAACTGGATAAATACCCCCATGCAAGGGCGCTGGTGAGTCGCGAAAATGAGCAGTGGGTTGAATACGATACGCAGAGCTGTATCGACCTCGTGGACGGCTACAGTCGAGCCCTGCTGGCTCTGGAAGTGCAAGCCGGCGACAGGGTGCTGATGATGCCCTCGCTGGCCACTGCAAAATGGTTGTTTCTCGACCTCGCTATCCAACAAATAGGCGCAGTGGTGGCGCCCGTGGCCGAGTCTTCGTCCAATGTCCAATTGCGCTATATCCTCGATCAGACCGATACCCGCTTGTGTGTCTCGTCGACGCCACCCGCCGTCACCGGCCGCAGCGAAACCCGCTTCCTGCTGCTCGACGGACCCGATGACGATCCGGCGTATTTTTCCTATTGGCTGAAAAAAGGCCAGGCGATTGCCTTTGACCAGGTTGAACAGCGCCGTGCTGCAGTCCAACCCGATGCGCTGGCAGCTATTGTCTATACTTCAGGTTCGACAGGTATGCCCAAAGGCGTTATGCTCAGCCACCGGAATATGGTGAGCAACCTGCGCGCTATCCTGCCCATTTTGCCCCTCAACTACCAGAAAGTGGGCTTCAGCATGCTGCCTTTTAGTCATATTTTTGAACGAATAGCCATTTACACCTATATCGCTTCGGGCGCCAGCCTGGCTTTTCTCTCCGATCGCGATTACCTCACACAAGCGCTGCATGAGATCAGACCTCACTTCTTTACCGCAGTGCCCCGCATTGTAGAAAAAATGTATGAACAGGTACTCACCGCCCGCGCCAGGCGCGGCTGGCTGGGCAAAAAAATTATCGACTGGGCATTGCAACTGGGCCGCCAATATCGCGAAAGACCCGGTTTGCGCTTTGCCTACCAACTGCAATTACTGTTGGCGCGACTCCTGGTTTTTCGCCATTTTACCAAAAGACTCGGCGGTAGGGTAGAGGGCATCATCGTGGGCGCCGCCTGGCTGCGACCCGAATTGGGAAGGTTGTTATCCGCTATGGGTATTCGCGTACGCGAAGGCTATGGCATGACCGAAACCTCGCCGGTGATTTCACTCAACC
>JAEUUQ010000581.1 GCA_016787505.1 Saprospiraceae bacterium
GCGCCGGGTCGGCGAGGAACAGCCGGAGGAAGCCTCCAAAGCGGCCTTCCAGGCTATTTTGCTGGGGGTTGGCATTTCTGTGATTATTTCCATTGCCGGTTTGATATGGGCGGAAGATATTCTGCGCTTGTTGGGCGGTAGTGAACAGCTTATCGCCTCCGGCGTCGGTTATACCCGCATTGCGCTGGGTAGCAATATCGTTATTACGCTGCTGTTTTTGAACAACGGCATTTTGCGGGGCGCCGGGGATGCGGCGGCGGCGATGCGGGTATTGTGGCTGGCCAACGGCATCAATATCGTACTCGACCCTATCCTGATATTCGGCTGGGGGCCTTTCCCGGAGATGGGCGTTGCCGGCGCCGCTATGGCAACTGCAATAGGGCGAGGTATCGGCGTGTTGTACCAATTTTATTTGCTGACAAAAGCGGGCAGCAGGATCCGCATCCTTTGGCGGCATATACAGGTGCAGGCCGAGGTTATCAAACGGCTGATCAATGTGGGCGCTACGGGCGCCGGACAATTTATCATCGCTTCTGCTTCGTGGATTTTCCTGATGACTATCATCGCCCGGTTTGGCAGCGAAGCGGTGGCGGGATATACCATTGCTATCCGTCTTCTGGTGTTTACGATTTTACCGTCGTGGGGTATTGCCAATGCCGCCGCCACGCTTGTAGGACAAAACCTGGGCGCCAATCACCCCGAACGGGCAGAAACTTCGGTCTGGCAGGCAGCCCGCTATAATATGTATTTTCTGCTTACCGTATCGGTGGTGTATTTTTTCGCTGCCGATTGGCTGCTGGGCTTTTTTACACAAGAAGAGGCAGTAGTGAAAGCAGGCGTAACCAGCTTGCGCATTATTTGTACGGGCTATGTGTTTTTTGCCTACGGCATGGTGATCAGCCAGGCATTTAACGGCGCCGGAGATACGCGAACGCCCACGATCATTAATTTGATCTGTTTCTGGATGCTCGAGATACCGCTGGGCTATGTGCTGGCTATACCCGCCAACCTGGGACTCGCCGGTGTGAGCATGGCTATTGCGATAAGCGAAACAACCGCCGCGGTTTTGTGTGTGATCATTTTCCGCCGGGGCGCCTGGAAGCTGGTGAAGATATGACTGTACGACTGTACGACTGTACGACTGTACGACTGTACGACTGTACGACTGTACGACTGTACGACTGTACGACTGTACGACTGTACGACTGTACGACTGTACGACTGTACGACTGTTAAAATGGATGCATAAAGATACGCAAAGTTTCCCTGTTCGTATAGTCGTACAGTCGTAAAGTCTCAGAGTCCCAAAGTCTTTTCCACGAGATCATCGTCTGCCAGATTGGGCATCGTAATGCGAAGCAGCGGCTCGGCCTCCATGGCGCGTTGAGCCGCGTGCATAGCGCCTTCATTGCGAGCCCAGCTGCGGCGGGCGATGCCGTTATTAACATCCCAGAACAGCATAGCTTCCAGGCGTCGCCGGGCTTCGGGGCTGCCGTCGAGCACCATGCCGAAACCGCCGTTGATCACCTCACCCCAGCCTACGCCGCCGCCATTGTGGAGGCTCACCCAGGTAGCGCCCCGGAAGGCGTCGCCGATTACGTTGTGCACAGCCATGTCGGCGGTGAACCTTGAGCCATCATAGATATTGGCGGTTTCGCGGAAGGGAGAGTCCGTTCCCGACACGTCGTGGTGATCGCGGCCCAATACGACGGGCGCAGAGATCTCCCTGCGGGCAATGGCGTCGTTGAAAGCGCGGGCAATGCGGATGCGGCCCAGGGCGTCGGCATAGAGAATACGCGATTTGGAACCCACCACAGGGATGTTGGTTTCAGCGGATTCGATCCAAATCAGGTTGTCGCGCAGTTGCCCGGCAATATCCGGCGTGGATTTGGAGAGCATGTCGCGCAATTCGCCGCCGGCAATGCGGTCGGTGGTGCGCAGGTCGGACAAGTCGCCCGAGGTACATACCCAGCGGAAAGGCCCAAAGCCGTAGTCAAAACACATGGGCCCCATGATGTCTTCTACGTAAGAAGCATATTTGTAAAGCCCTTCGGCTTCATTGCGCCAGATGTCGGCGCCGGCATGACCTGCTTCGAGCAGGAAGGCGTTGCCGTAATCCCAGAAATACATGCCGCGGGCGGTCATGGCATTGACGGCGGCCACGTGCCTGCGCAGGGTATGGTACACGGCCTCCATAAAGGCGGCTTTATCTTTAACTAATAGTGTTTTTGCTTCCGCAAATGTGTACCCGGCAGGGCAATAGCCCATATCGTCGATATTGTGCAGCGAAGTCTGATCAGAACCCAATTCTATGTGCGTGCCGGCCTCGACAAATTTCTCCCACAAATCCACTACGTTGCCTGCGTATACCAGGGCTATGGCCGTGCCCTCGCGGCGGCATTCCTCGATGCGAGCTACCAATTTGTCGAGGTCGTGGAATACATTTTCGGCCTGGATATAGCCGTCGGCAAGGCGTTGTGCGATGGCATCGGGATCTACTTCGGCTACTACGCCTACCGCCCCGGCAATCACCGCTGCTACGGTTTGTGCGCCCGACATACCGCCCAGACCGGAGGTTACATATACGTTACCCCGCAGGTTGTCGCTGCCCAGGCCCCTCAAGCGCCCGGCATTGAGCAGGGTGATGGTGGTGCCGTGTACGATGCCCTGCGGGCCGATATACATAAAAGAACCCGCCGTCATCTGCCCGTATTGGGTCACGCCCAGGGCGTTATATTTGTTCCAGTCGTCTTTTTTTGAATAATTGGGAATCATCATCCCATTGGTAACCACCACTCTCGGCGCTTCGGGATGCGAAGGGAAAAGCCCCAGCGGGTGCCCCGAGTACAAAACCAGCGTTTGCTCGTCGGTCATCTCGGCGAGGTATTTCATCACCAGCCGGTATTGCGCCCAGTTTTGGAATACCGCCCCATTGCCGCCGTAGGTGATCAGTTCGTGGGGGTGTTTGGCTACCTTGGGGTCGAGGTTATTCTGAATCATCAACATAATGGCTGCCGCCTGCCTCGACCGCTGCGGATACTCGTCGATAGGCCGCGCGTACATGGGATAATCGGGCCGAAACCTGTGCATGTAAATGCGTCCGTAAGCGGCCAGTTCGGCGGCAAATTCGGGCGCCAATACGGCGTGCTGCTCCCTCGGAAAATACCGTAACGCATTGCGCAATGCCAGCGCTTTTTCTTTGTCGCTCAATACACCCTCGATAACCCGCACGGGGGCATGGCTTACGCCGGTATCGTAAGGCTTGGGCGATGGCAATTGCGAGGGTAAACCTTCCAGTATAGCACGTTGGAAATCGGTGTGGTTGGGAGTGGAAGTGGTCTTTGTCATATCTGAGTTATTGCGCAAAGATATGGGTTTTTATAGTTTATGAGGGTTT
This sequence comes from Saprospiraceae bacterium, assembly GCA_016787505.1. GTDB lineage: Bacteria > Bacteroidota > Bacteroidia > Chitinophagales > Saprospiraceae > JABWBR01. The sequence continues at coordinate 3,398 of JAEUUQ010000581.1, forward strand.
ATGAGGGTTTATGAGGGGTTAAATTATCCCTTTTTCAACCCTCATAAACCCTCATAACCCTTCATAAACCCTCATAACCCTTCATAAACCCTCATAAACCCTTCTAATCAAAATCCACAAAGCCCAGATTAGAAGAAATCCCGATCAGCACACCCCAGTCGAGGTACTTGCCATCCTGGAAAGAAACGGCGGTTTCGAGGCGGAAAATCCGAAAAATATTATCCACCGAATAGCCGACTTCAAAGTAGTTTTTAGAAGTAGGCGTGGCCAGGTAATTTACAAACACATTTTCTTTTAAACCCAACAGCCATACCTCTGTGATTTGAGTAAATAAAAATTTGCGAAACTGGTAATGCGCGTGGGCGGAGAGGTACTTGTCGGCAGTGCTGTGCCGGTAATAGTCGAGCAAGCGGAAGCTGCCCACGGGGTCGGAGGTGACCAGTGAAATGCGGTTGCCGTTGAAGTGCTTATAATCGGCAAAACCTACATAGTCATTATTCAGGAAAATACCGGTATTGACTTTTACGTCCATCTTGCCGCGGGCGCCGACCTTAAAGCCGTGGCGGTAGGTAAAGTCGAGCAAATCGTAGTTTACTTCGCTGTCGAACAGGCCGTTAAGTCCTTTTTTGTATCTAAAAGTAAGGATGGGCGAACTGTTTTCCACTACCTGGGTATAGCCGTTGTACGTGCGGTAGCGCTGCCAGGGGCGGGCTTCGACGCCGATGCTTAAGGTTGCGGCTCTTTCAATGGCCGGAGCGGGGGTCGTCCACTCGTCGTTTACGGGAGTATTGGAATCGTAGGAGCGGTCGTCGCGGTTAAACCAGGTTTGAGTGGTATTATTGTTCAAAGTATAACGCTTGGCCCACTCCGCATTCAAAAGAAACTTCCAGTTTTCTCGTAATTGTTTGTCAAAATTGAAACCCACATAGTCTTTTTCGTAGAGGCGAATGAAGTTGCGTTCTTCAAACAAGTTGAGGTAAGTGTTGATGAGCTCGCTGATCGGCTTTTCGCTGTTGTACTGCACGATATAACGTCCGCCTTCTATTTCTGCATGACCGCGCCGGAAACGCCGGCCGAAGCCGTAATTAAGGCGACCTTTTCCAGTGAACTTTTCGCGGGCAAAAGCATAACGCGGCGTAATTCCCAGCTTCCAATCGCGCGTAACCCGCACCTTGCGCTTGGCGGCTTCTTCAAAGGCAACCTGGTCGCCGGATTTAATAGTTACGCCGGCCGTGCTGTCCCTCCCATGTGTAGGCTCCTCGTCGGGGGTCTCATTTTTGAACATCACCTTTTGGCGGAAACGCAGGGCGATTTCAGAGTGCAAGCTGTAGCCTTCAACCGGGTTGAAGTGGAGATTGGAAGGAATAGATTCGAAAGACAGGCGTGTATTGCCATAATTATAAGAGCCGCCGCCGATCAGGTCCATGGGTTCAAAGGCATTGGGCCTCTTTTTCTTTTTGGATTTTTGCGCCGCTTTTTCGTCGGTTTCTTCGCCCGCTTCTTCGCGTTCGCGTTTTTCGGCTTCCACGCGGCTTAGACTGTCAACGCGCTCGTAGCCTTTTACTTCGTAGACGGTAAGCGGGATAGGCCGGATTTCAGCCCAATACGAGGAATCTCGTTTATAGGCCATACTATCTACTTTAAACTCGCGTTCATCGAGCGTGATGGGGTCGGTACTTTTTCGCTCGTCATTTTTCAGTTCGCCGGCTTTTTCCGCCTTGGCAGCCTTTTTTTCTTCCTTTTCATAATCTTTCATCAGGGATCGCAAGTCCTTGCGGGTCAACTCTTTGCCGGATGATAATTTGTCGTACACGTCTTTCGACTTGGCGTCCTCTTTCCAGCGCTTTTCTACTTCCTTGGCCAGCTCCTGATCCAGTTTTTCGTCTACTACCGCTACATCAGCGGGCAGGTCGGGGTTTAGTTTTATCTTGTAACCGCTCACAGAAGACACGTAATTGTACACAAAATCGAAGCCCAGCACTTTGGCGTTTACATCAAAGCGTTGGCTGGTAGGCATCCAGGCTACGTCGTCGATGGGCGAATACACCTGGTTGATATTGAATTCGATACCGAATTTGTAAGTTTTCAGCGACAAACTGTGGATGCTCCACCAATCTTCCACGATATAGATATACCCCTCGAAAACATCCTCGCCCCGGCTCCGCGGGATAACCCTGATCTTATTGACCCCGTAGCCACGGTCCATAAAATAACCGTCGAGTTTGAATTTGTAATAAGCAAAAGCGTCGGTTGATAGTGGCGACACGGCGGATTCGGCCACGCGGGGTTGGTAAAAGCTGCTGAAAATATACTGAGAAGGGCTTGTCGCATTGTCGTTACCCTGTTTGCGAATCGAGATAACGGTTTCTTTAAATTTATTGGGCCTTTTGTATTCGATCCGGCTCACCGACTCGGTTACAAAAGCAAAAGAAGAGTCGATGCCTTCTTTTTTGAGTTCTTTGCGAATAAAAAACGGCGCTTTTTTAAGTCGCCCCGAGCCTTTGATATACACCTGGGCCGAATAGCTTTCGAGTTGTTGCCGGTGATAGCTGGCTTTGGCGATCGCTTTGCGCATAACCGTATAAGCCGGGTCTTCGCGACCCTCGATCACATCAACTTGCTTGAGCGTAAACGACTGGCTCTTCATGGATACGTCGAGTTCTCTGAATCCTTCCCCTACGGCTATTTCCCGCAATTCGGCATTATAGCCGAGGTATTGAAAAATGAGCGTATAATCGCCGGGGGCGAGCCGTAACTCGTAGTATCCTTCCGAGTTGGTCACGGCGCCGTCGCCGGTTTCTTTTACATAAATAGCGGCGAATTCGAGGGCATTGCCTTCGTTATCGCGAACGGTGCCGCGCACGCCGCCGGCAAAAGCTGAATAGGTGACTCCCAAGGTTAGCAGAGCGAGCAATAAGGTGTTCTTCATAATAGATATAGATGGTATTAACGGCAATGTTGCTAAAAACCCCCACAAAAAGAGAAATTTTTTAGCCCAACGGTTGTATTATAAGGGCTAAACAACGGAATAGGGGGGTGGGTTCTTGCGGGGAGTGTTGGGACTTTGGGACTGTGCGACTGCCCGCTATCAAGCACCGGCACTCGCCCGCACCAGTGCTAATCAACCCTCCCCAGCCAGTAATCTTTCGGATAACCCTCTCCGGTCATTTTTTCCTCCTTATGTATTTTGACCAGGCGCAATGTAACCGGCCAGGGGCCGTTAATTACCAGTATCTGGTTTAGCTTGTCATCCTCTTTTGTAGCGCTGGGATCTTTGGGCACCCAGCGGTAGATTAGCATGGAGTGCTCAGCGCCATCCGGACCGCGTCGCTCAAGGTAATCACCGGATTTAGGGACATAGGTCTCTCCCGAATCATCATTGATAAAATATTGATTGGTAGTCCCGCTGTTGTATCGGTATAATTTCTTTTCGGCCTTGAACAGTTCATGCAGCGTTTTTGTACTGGTGATATCCTTCAGGCTTTTTCCGTTTACTTTGATACCGTGTTCGTAATAATACCAGGAGACAAATTCACTGCATAGCTCCGTAATATCCCCGGCATATTTGGGATTTTTTCCATATTGGTCCGATCCGTCACTTCCGCTTTTTCCGCAATCTTCGATGGCAGCCCGCACAAAATCAGGGTCGTCATCTGTTACGCCGGCCCATCTATACAGGGACCGCTTTCTGAATTCGGTGAGTTCAATTTTGTCGTATCCCGCTAACAGGGGCATGTTGATATCCCAGTCAACGATGGGGATTTCCGCGTGGTTGATAAGCGACAAGTCCAGTCCGTTCACGATTTGCTTGGAAACATCCGGCGAGGAGCCGGAAGGATCTTTGTAACACATCACAATTTTCAAGTGCTTGATGTGTAGGGTGGTGTCTCCGCCCCTGTTTTCCAGGTATATCCTATCCCAGTAAGATCTGTTGCCTGGATTTACCAATGACTGCAAGGCTTTAATCCCATCAGGAAAACCGGAGACGCCCCATGTTAATCCGGTAGTCTTTTTGAAACTTACTTTCAAGCGAATAAATGCCCCGGTATGGTCCTGAAATGAGAGGTGTCGGTCAAAGTTATTATGAGCAGGCTGGCGGCTCAACACGATGGTGATTTTCGGGTCCAAAGGTTGATTGTTGGGATCCCCTTTTTTCATATCTCCCATGGCATGTGGTTTTTTTGGTGAAAAAATATTGCTCACCTGGGGATAGTTTTTTCCTAAATATACCTACTGCCAATTTATCATCGCAGTCTCTCAATTTAAGTTTTTTTTACCTGATTTCCAAATAAATATGGAGCTTTTTCAGAATCGCCCCTCGCCGTTTCGACTCCGCTCAACGCCCGGCCAAGATCGCAAAGACACCGAGTCGTACAGTCGTACAAGTCGTACAGTCGTACAGGCGCATAGTCGCCCCCTCACTCTCCCACCCTCCTCACCCCTGCCTCCCCCAGCACCCGCCGGCCTCTCAGGTACGTGCGCAACCGGTCTTCTACAAACGTGGGATCCCCGCGCCGCATACTCTCAATCTTCACCGCGCCCGCAGCGTGGATAATCTGCCCATCGCCGAGGTAAATGGCTACGTGGGTCACCTTTTCGGGCGTATCTGCGGTGGCGTGGCGGCCGTAGAAGAGCAGGTCGCCGGGCTGCAGATTGTACAGCGTAGTATCTGCGGGTATATCGACGCCGGTGTGGACTTGCTGTGAGGCGTCGCGCGGCAGGAGCAGGCCGTTGAGGTAAAAAACGGTTTTGGTGAAGCCGCTGCAATCTACGCCTTTGCCCGAGGTGCCGCCCCAGAGGTAGGGCCGCCCCATGAAGCGCCGGGCGGTGGCGAGGATATTTTCTACCGTCGGCTGACGGGTATAGAGCCATTGTTGATATAAGACGACATCGGCGGCGGGCACGTAGGCCTGGCGGCCGTCGGGGAAGCCCACTTTGGCGTAGGCGCCTTCGCGGCCCAGGTCGAGCAGGATATTGCCGGCCAGCAGGTCGCTCACGAAGGGCGCGCCGGATTGGGGCGCCTGCAGGGCAAAACCCATGTCGGGCAGGTAGACGACTTTGGGCGCGGAGCGCCAGCGTTCGTAACCCGCGCTGTCGAGCAGCACAAACCCGCCGTCGTCGAGCCAGCCGAGGTAGTCGTCGGGGGTTTGTACGAGGTACCAGCCGCCTTCACGCTTGAGTACGCGCAAGGCCGTGCCCAGGGTGGATTGGGTGGCCAGCTCGGCGGCATGCCGGGGCTGCGAGCGTATGTTGCAGGCCGACAGGGTGACCACGCCCCAATGGTGGCCTTCCAGGGCGGCGGCGGGCAGCAATTGTATGCGGGATTCGAGGGCCAGGCCTTTTTGGCGGCTTTTCGCCAGTAATTCGGCAAGCGCTTCTGGTTGGTCGGTTTCACCGGTGAGATGGCAATTGCCTAGACTGTCCTGTTGGGCTTTTATGTCAAAAATAGCGGTGCGCTTGTCGGGGGCGTAACGGGTGCGTATTTCGGCAATCAGTTCGTCGATTGGGCCGGTTTGGCCAGGCGCGGGTAGTGCCCAAAGGGTCAAGGCAAACATAGAGAATAACAAGTTTTTCATGCCAAGTTTTTATTACCACAGAGGTACCACAGAGTTTACACGGAGTTTCACAGAGTCAAATTTAGGCAATAAAACGCGTCACGCGTCACCACCTGAGTTTTTTCCGGACCGTTACCACCTCAGGCGCTTCCCCGCCGTCACCTTGTCACCACCGAGGCGGTGAACGGTAAACGTTCACCCTACGTGGCCGTCACCAACAAAATCACCCCCAGGTATTGCTAATCCCACATAAACACCTTACTTTTGCAGGCCGAAATTGTAATTTGTTAAAAAAATTCAATCATTATCATGTTCGCAATCGTAACCATAGCTGGTCAACAGTTCAAAGTCGAGGAAGGGCAGGAGCTCTTCGTCCACCAGTTAGAAGCCGCAGCGGGCGACCAAGTCAACTTTGATCAGGTACTTCTGATCGAACGCGACGGCAAGGTCTCCATAGGCACGCCGGTGCTGAACGCCAAAGTAAGCGCTACCGTTATCGGTAACCAAAAAGGCGATAAGGTCATCGTGTTCAAGAAAAAACGCCGCAAAGGCTACCGGAAAAAGAATGGCCACCGCCAGTCGTTTACTAAAATCAAAATTGACAGTATTGCCGGTTAATACGCCCGGTTTTTGTTTCATTTCTAAAAATCTATCAACGTCATGGCACACAAGAAAGGTGTAGGTAGTAGTGACAACGGCCGGGACAGTAAAAGTAAACGCTTGGGCGTAAAATTGTTCGGCGGCCAACTCGCTAAAGCCGGCAATGTTATTATTCGCCAGCGCGGTACGCAATTCCACCCCGGCGAAAATGTATACATGGGCAAAGACTTTACGCTGCATGCTAATGTCGATGGCCATATTACTTTCAAAAGAGGCCGCCTCGACAGGACGTTCGTGAGCGTAATGCCGCTCGAAACAGCTCCCGTTGCAGCGCCTAAGGCTACCAAAACGGCCCCCGCTAAAGCAGCGCCCAAAGCCGAAACACCGGTAGTGGAAGCCGCTGTTGCGGAAGCGCCCGCCCCAGTTGTGGAGGCGCCGGCGCCAGTAGTAGAAGCTCCTGCCGTCACCGAAACGCCTGCTGTAAAAGAAAAGCCCGCCAAGGCTTCCAAAACTGAAAAAATCACCTTACCTTCCGGCAAGAAAGTAGCCAAAGACGACCTTAAATTGGTCGAAGGCGTCGGCCCGAAGATCGAAGAACTGCTCCACGCCGCAGGTATTAACACCTGGGCAGACCTGGCAGCTACCGATCCCGATAAGATCAAGGCTATTCTCGATGAGGCAGGACCGAATTACCGCATCCACGACCCCGCCACCTGGCCCAAGCAAGCCGGTTTGGCCGCCGAAGGCAAATGGGAGGAACTGGAAGCGCTGATGGACGAACTCAGCGGCGGTCGCGAAAAAGAATAATCGCACCGCATCCCAACGCAATAGTTTTAGTTTTCATAGCTTTATATTTTGAGCCCCGCTCCACAAGAACGGGGCTTTTTTTATTAGTGAACAGTGAACAGTGAACAGTGAACTGTGAACTGTGAACTGTGAACAGATCAGGGAGCAGTTCACAGTTCACAGTTCACTCATACCAGTTCCTCCAACTTCTCCAATATCCAGGCCTTGTCGGCCAGCGCTTCGCAGGCATTGATTTGTGCCCTGATTTTGTCCAGACGGGGCTTGTCGCGCGGCATGGTATTCGATAATAATTTGACGAAGCGCAGCACATTCAGATATTGGTATTTTACCCCTCGCGAAATGGTTTGATTGCGCTGCAAGTACACGCGGAAACTATCTATCAGCGAATCCAGGGCAATGTATTCGTTTAGTTCATAATAGGTTTTGAGTAATACCAGTTTGCTGCCCAGTGCATATACGATGTCGGGGTATTCTACTTCGCGCAGTTGCTCGATGACTTTGTCGTATTTTTTTTGTGAAAAGAAAACTTTAGCCAGGTTAAAATTGGTGGCGTTGAGCTGGTCGTCAGGGGGGAGCTTGCCGGTGTATTGCCGGATGAAACCTTCTACCCAGTCGTAGGCCTTGACGTGCAGCCCTACGGTGATGATGTTTTTGTAATCTTGCGTGGGCAATATCCCGTCTTTTATGATAAATCCCTGCTCAAGCGAGCGTTGGTAGAGCTCGAATAATTCGGTAAAATAGGCGGGCTGCCCCGTGTTGATCTTCGTATCAATGCAGTAGTTGAATAAATAAATATAAAAAGCGCGCAGGGCCTGATCAGAGAAACGGGCCTCATCGCCGGCCAGCAACTGTTTGAGGTCGCGAAAATAGGATTCCTCTTCGGGGTGCAGCAGCATGCTGGCTACCAGAAAGTAGGCAGCTATGATAGGCTCGGTATAATACCTGCTTTGCCGCACCATGTCGAGAAACTGCGGAAACAGGTGGATGTCGGCCTGCAGCGACAAAGTGTTGCGATAGTCGAGCGCGTCGCAGTAGTGGCGCAACTTTTGAGCGATGTAATAACAATCGAGGTGAAAATCGGCCTGTTCCAGGTTTTGATAATCGATGACTTTTGAACCCGATTGCTCCAAATATTGGTGCCCGTATAGGGCTAACAGGTGGCTGCCGAAATGGTAATCGGCGTCGCGCAGCGGGTGTTTTTGCAATGCTTCGCGAGCTTGCCGGGCCGCGCCTGCAAAGTGCTTGTCCAACTTGCGCTGGGAAAGTTGCGGCAATAGGTCGACGGCGGGGCGCCAGGCGTCGCGTTTGTATTGGCGAAAGCCCAAAAACGACAAAGCCTGCTGGGTGAGTTCAGAGTTGAGCCGCCGAAATTGATCGTCGTCATAAGGCCTGGCGCCAAAAACAGCGCGCCATACCTGCTGTTTTTCCAGCGGACGAGAAGTATCCAGCAAAAAAGGCAAGATATTGTCGAGCAACAAGCCGATATCTTTGTTGTCATTAAAGAAAGGAGAGGCCAGGTATTTCCTGAAGCTTTGTAGCTCGTGCCGCGATAAAGCGGCAAGCAGGGTGATGAGTTTTGTTCCGGTCATATGGGCCATAAAGCGAGAAGGGCTACACAATTTAACTTTGACAACAAAACGGGTACAACAGTAAAGGTAATGTTCTTGTTCCCAATATTTTAGGATACTTTGTATTCGTGACGTATCCATTACAAAGACAAAGTATTGTTCTTTTTTTATTTAACAAATTTCTGTCAAATTTGTATATTGAGTAAATTGCGGTTTAAAGCGATTCAAGTCAGGAATATGGCGAACCCATTCCATCGCAAAATATACAACCTCTACTTCGGCACGATAGCTCCGCTGGCGACTAAGTGGGTGCTTGGCCTGCTGTTGCTTTTTTCTTATACCCAAAGCAGGGCTAACACCTGCGAGGCGGGGTTTATGTTTGCTTTTCTCGACGATGATCACGTGGTGCTGTACAATACCTCGGTCGATTTCAATACTTATCAATGGGACCTCGGCGGCATTCCGCTTACTTTCGATGGCAACGGCGTGGCTTTATTTACCATGCAGGGCGCAATCGTGCAAGTTTGCCTGTCCGTTTCTGATGGACAGGATTGTGTCGACGTGATTTGCCACGATGTTTTTCCGGGCTCCCCCGATGAAATGTGCGAGCTTACCGACTGCGTTTGGCCAGGAGACGCCAACGGCGACGGCAAAGCCAACCAATACGATTTACTCCATATCGGTCTCGATTACGGCCTCACCGGCCCGCCCCGGACGCTATTCCCTTCGCCTTCCAACCCCATCGCCTGGGCGCCTAATTTGGCTGAAGATTGGTCAACTTCTTCGGCAGGGGTGAACGATAAACACCTCGATTGCAATGGCGACGGCTTTATCACCGACAATGATTTCAACGCTATCCACCTCAACTATAACCCCGAGTTTGCTTTTTCCAGCACCAGCGTCGTCGGCGCCCCGCCGGTTTATCTTGAACTGGAAACGCCTTTTATTACTATCACCGAAGACAGCACTTACGAAGTGATTGCCCACCTGATGGTAGGCGAAGCCGCTTTTCCTATTGATAACCTGCACGGTCTGGCGCTCGATATAGGCTATCCTTTCGATCTGGTACTACCCGGCACGGCTACCATAGATTACGACAGCGATGAATTTTTTGGCGTACCCGGCGAGGTGCTTACCCTTGAGCGCGATTTGTACGCCCAAAACCTGGGCCGCCACGACTGGGCCATATCGCGCCGCAATGACGCCCAGGGCGCTGCCGGGCATGGCCGGGCCGCTACGGTGCGCTATGTGGTGAGTTCCGATATCATCGGCGGCCGCTCCGAACCTGAAATCCCATTCGATATTGTTATCGAGCGGGTGAAAGCTATCGACGTCAACGGAAATCCTATCACGATATCGCTTCCGCATGGCGGCGTGTTTACGGTTATTCTCATCAATGATACGGTGGCAGGCACGCCCGGCGACGATGAACCGCAAGTCAGCGTGTTTCCTAATCCCGCCGGTGGCCGACTATATGTAGAATGGGCGAATATTGCTGCTACCCGTGTATCGTTGCTCAACCTCATGGGGCAGCCGGTCTGGGAACAGGCCGCCGAAGGCAGGCAGGTATCGGCCAATGTGGATTCCCTGGCGCCCGGACTATATTGGGTCGTATTGCACGCTGCCGAAGGATCGGTAGTTCGCCGCGTGAGTATCCGCTAGTTTACTATTATGAAAGCTATGTTATTTGCCGCAGGATTGGGCACCCGCCTGCACCCGCTTACTTTGTCCCGCCCCAAAGCCCTGGTGGAGGTAGGCGGCAAAACGCTGCTGGAACATGCCTTGCGGCATCTCCAACGCAATGGCTGCGAATCGGTCATTATTAATGTGCATTACCTCGCCTCGCAAATTATCGAATGGCTCGACAAAAATTCCTTTGAGATGGAAATCGCGATTTCCGACGAGACGGACTTGCTGCTCGATACCGGCGGCGGCCTCCAAAAAGCCGCCTGGTTTTTGAAAGACGCGCCTTTCCTGGTTTATAATACCGATATCCTCACTAATATGAACCTGGCGGAATTTTACCGCCGCCACTGCGCCGGCGACGCGCTGGCTACCCTTGCTGTACGCCGGCGCCCCAGCAGCCGGTATCTGTTGTTTGATGAGAATGGCCTGCTATGCGGCTGGCAGCATGCTAAATCAGGAGAAACGCGCCTCAGCCGCGCCGTCCCCAATCCCCAGGCGCTTGCTTTTAGCGGTATCCACGCCGTCAATCCCGCTATTTTCAACTTTATGCCTGCCAATAAACAGGTTTTTTCTATGATTGATGTGTATCTCCACGCCGCCGAAACTCAATCCATCCAAGCCTATCCCCACGATGCCGACATCTGGTTTGATATCGGAACGCCCGCAGCACTGGAACAAGTTAGGCTGCTTAATTACGAATGAGGAATTACGGATTACGAATGTTTTTAATTATTAAAAAATTGATAATTAATTAATTATTCGTAATTCCTAATTCGTCAATCGTCATTCAACAAAGCGGGATTTGTAGGCTAGGGTAGGCACCATACAACTCTCCCTTTTGCCAAACCAGTGGTACCGGTTGCGGGCAATCCAGTTATAGACGGCGTTGCGAAGGGGCTTGGGAACAATAACCAGGGCGTATAGCAGCGGCCAAAGGCCGGAGAGGCGTCTGACCACCCGCAGGCCCACGTCGGAGTGGGTATAAAACCGGCCATTTTCGTACAACACAACCGTAGAAATTTCATCGGTTGGCAAACCTGCGCGCCGTAGCAGGTTTTGCCCGTAATCCGATTGCAGGGATGCAAACTGGTAATAACCCTGTGGATCGCGCGGCAATACAAATTGCACAAAACCATTGCAGAGGTTGCACACGCCGTCGAATAATAATACGTGTTGCGGTGTTGGTGTGGTCATGCAGTTACAACAAGGCGCCTTTTGAAAATGTTGCGGTTTCAACTCCGCAAACATCGCACAGTCGTCGGTCGGTCATAAAGTCGTACAGTCGTAAAGTCGCATAGTCTAAAAAATGCCCCATCGCTTGACAGTAGTTTTGAATTGCGCTATTTTGTAAAAAAATTATAAAAATGAAAATCGGCATAACTCCAATTCCAGAAAGCCTGGTATACGAAAAAATTAACGGGCGGCCTGTATACTATAGGGGATACAGGGAGTACCTATTGGGACAAAAAACCGAAGAAGAACTCATGGGAAGCAGTTATTTGCAAGCGCTGGTCGTATCAGAATTGTTCCTTTTGTTGAGCAGACATCTGGATTTAGACCAATATAGAATATTACCCAATGAATTGGGATTAAAGATGGGGAGGCAATCCCGGCGTGCTGCTGATCTTGCCATCATTGATAAAAAGCGATTCCAACACATCCCGGTTGAAAACAAATACCTCGGCGAAGCGCCCGAGGTAGTAATAGAAAT
>JAEUUQ010000006.1 GCA_016787505.1 Saprospiraceae bacterium
CATAGTAAAGCAAACGGACAAGCTGCTCAAACGCCCGCTGCTGCTTTCTTTTATTGCTGACTTGATAGAAAGAAAGGACGCGTTTTTGTTTTTTAAAATAGACCCTAAACAACCGGAGGCCGCAAGCGGAAAATTGACCCAATACGAAATCTTTCACCATATCCTCCAAAAATGGATGGAGCGCGAGGAAGCGCTCGCGCCGCAGTTTGATGGCGACTATAGCCAAACCTTATACGAACTGTCGAAGCAACTGGCTTTCGCCATCTATTACCCCGGAGGGCGCAAGCACTATGCGTATATTGATTTGCAAATGCTGGCTAAAAAATCCCAGATACACATCAGCGATACCCTGTTGCGCGACCGCTCGCTATTGCGCCGCAACGACAAAGACGGTTATAACTTCGCCCACCGCGCTTTCAGGGAGTTTTTCTTTGCCCAATTGCTCTACGACGGACTCCTCCCCGAGGCGGAATTCCCCTTCGACGCCTACGAAGACGCCGAAATATTTTACAAGGAGATGGGAGAAGTGAAGTATTTCGAGCAGGCGCCCGACGAGGCTCGCCGGATAGCATACCGTCCCGGCAAAATCGACTACCCGCCAGTACAAAATACTCTGCTGCCCCAGCCCATCATCGCGTTTTGCCAGCTAAAAGGCGTGCCGCCGGCCAATACTACCCCCGTATTCGAGGCATTCATCGAGAAAGCCAAATTCAACTCACCCCAACTCGACTGTCTCACCGACTTAGCCCGATATTTGTTGCGCGAAAACCGGGATTCTGTCAGTCTGGAACGCCTTCAAAAGGAATGCCGGCGCTACGATATCCTGCCCGGCGACCTGCTCCACGCTTTTTTCTTCTGCCAGACCCAACAGTATTTTCATTTCATTCACCGCGCTTTTGTAGAATACCTCTGCCTGCGCGATATTATTTTTGAAGACAACTTAGACGAAGCCGCCGAAGCCGCCGCCCGCTTCCCCTATGAGAATCTGCGCTTTACCCGGCTTTTTACCCAGGAGATCAGGTGGATGCGCTATTTGCCTTACCGGCATGAAGTGGTATTGCAGATGGATAATTACGACGTTTCACCAGAGGATTATCAGCAATCGAAATTTGACAATTGGTATGATTATAATCGGCATAAAGCGCAAGTTTCGTTTTTCAATTTTACCTATCGCTTGCAGGCCGCCGAGGGTCGCCTCAATATCCGGATAAAAGAACCTGCAAATAACGGGTTTATTCACTGTATTCTTTATGCAGAACAAGTGAGGGAATTGGACATGGCCCACAACGACTTGAAGGGCGAAATTGATCTGGGCCATTTTAGCAGTCTGGAAACCTTGTACCTGGGCGGCAATCCCGAATTGCGAATCACATCGCTGCCTGCCAAGCTAACGCTTATCGTGACCCGCCGCATTGAAAGAAGCCTTATTCCTGCCGATTATAAAGGAGAAATACAAGTGATCGACGATCTCATCGAAGCGCTCGCCGGTGATCGTTTTATCGAACCGGAAACGGTAGCCGTGCAAGGGGGCAGCTTCTGGATGGGAAGCGAACCGGAAGATGAAAACGCCGCCGCCGACGAACAGCCCCGTCACCTTGCCTCGGTTTCCAATTTTTGCATCGGCAAATACCCCGTCACCGTAAGGGAATTCGCCTGGTTTATAAAAGAGAGCGGGCATGTCACTCAAGCAGAAAAAGAAGGCTGGGCGATAGCTTCTTATTGGACAAAAGATCCCGATACGGGAGAACCTCTCCTGACTTTTTTCTTGAAAACGGGTGCGTATTGGATACTGGATGTTTACGGTAAAATGATGGAAGCCGGCCATGCCGATAACCCCGTAATTTACGTCAGTTGGCACGACGCCAAAGCCTATTGCGAATGGCTCAGCAGTAAAACCGGCAAAAGCTACCGCCTGCCTACCGAAGCGGAGTGGGAATACGCAGCCATCGGCGGGCAACAGTCAGGAGCGCGTGACCAAGCCGGCAACGCCATAAAAAAATATAAATACGCCGGCAGCGACAATTTAAACGAGGTGGGTTGGTTTTTTTATAAATTCAGGGATGAATTGGATAAACATGGGAAAGAGATAAGGACTCAACGAGTAGGTTTACTTAATTCAAACCAACTCGGCATTTATGACATGAGCGGTCAGGTATTTGAGTGGTGCGAAGACTGGTACGCCGCCTACGAAGCGCATCCCGAAAAAGATGACTCCGGGCCGGAAGAAGGTAGGTATCGCGTGTTGCGCGGCGGCAGTTGGCGCCTCAATGCCGAGAACTGCCGCGTGGCTTCCCGCCACTCCAGCTTCCCCGACTATCGCAACAGCATCGTGGGGTTTCGTGTGGTATTCGTCCCGTAGTTAGGAGGCAGTCCCTTCCGGCTTTGCTTATGAGCTGGAGCGAGTTGGCAGCAAAAAGGAGAGGGTGGTGAGGGACGAGCCACCCGCGCCTTTTTGCTGCCAACGAGCGATTTTGCGACCGTACGACGATGCGACTGTGCGATCTAAGTCGCTCATTGAGCGGAGCCGAAACGAGCAACCGGGGCGATCGGTTCCCCTGATCCCTCCCTCACTCTCACACTCCCTCCCTCAAACTCAGTCTATTTTCAGCCAATGAGCGGAGTCGAAACGAGCATCCGTGGCGGGCGGCAGTCGGCGGGGGAGTTTTGAACTAGGATATTTAGGATGAAAGAAGGATGGGAAGGATTATTGGCTTAGAAGAAAATCGAAAAAATAAAGCCCATGCAAATCAAACTATTCATCATCCCTGTTGGAGACAGCGGGAGAGCGCTTCAGGAAATGAACCTGTTTCTCAGAAGCAATAAGATACTGGAAGTAGAAAACCAGTTCATCGGCGACAAAAACGGGGCGTGCTGGCATTTTTGCGTGCGGTATGTGGAGAAGGCTTCATTCGAAGAAGAAAGAGGTATCAACAAGGTTGATTACCGCAAGGTATTGGACGAGCCTACTTTTGCAAAATTTTCCAAATTACGCGAAATACGCAAAAAAGCGGCGGTGGAGGAGGGGGTGTCAGCCTTCATTATTCTTACAGATGAGGAAATGGCCGAGCTGGCCAAACAGGAGGAGATTAGCGAAAAAAGTATGCTGAGTATCAAAGGTGTCGGAGAAAAAAAGGTAGAGCGATTCGGTAAGTATTTTATTGCGAAAAAAGAAAAAAATGAAGAGACGGGGGTATCTGATTGAGGAAATTGCAGCCATACAAAATCTCGAATTGGCCTATTATAAGGCTCGCTTAGGCAAAGTAGCCAAAGACAGTGTGTACACTTATGGGCAGCATCTGCAGGAGAACCTTAAAATACTCCAATCTCAAATTCTATCAGGGCAAGTAGAGGTAGGCGGCTACCGTTATTTTACCATTTATGATCCCAAACGACGGCAAATATGCGCCGCGCCTTTTGCGCAGCGGGTATTGCACCACGCCTTGATGAATGTATGTCATCCGTATTTTGAAAAGAGGCAGATAGCCGATAGTTATGCCAGTCGGCTTGGGAAGGGCACGTATGCGGCATTGGCGAAAGCTAAATATTTTCACAGAAGGTACCCCTGGTTTTTGAAATTGGATGTTCGAAAATATTTCGATAGTATTCACAGCGGTATTTTGCGAAGGCAGCTGTGTTCGATGTTCAAAGATGGTCGTTTATTGGGTATATTTGACGCCATCATAGATAGCTACGAAGTAGAAAAAGGCAGGGGGCTGCCTATCGGCAACCTTACCAGTCAATATTTTGCCAATCATTATTTGTCGCCTGCCGATCATTTTGCCAAAGAGAAATTCGATATTCCCGCATACGTCCGTTACATGGATGATATGGTACTTTGGCATGATGACAAAGAGACATTGCTCAAAGCGGGTTATGTTTTTAAGGCTTTTGTCGAGGATGATTTGAAGGTAGAGCTCAAGCCGTTTTGCTTAAACAAAAGAGAGGAAGGGCTCCCGTTTTTGGGGTACCGTTTATTACCTGATGAAGTTCGCTTAGCCCCTCGCAGCAAAAAGCGTTTCAAGGATAAATTTGAATTATATGCGCAATTATTGGCAACCGGCGTCTGGTCGCAAAAAGAATTTCAAAGGCATATCACCCCCCTCGGCGCTTTCGTAGAACAGGCCGATACCTGGGCTTTTCGAAATAAGCTATACGAAAAGTACGAATTGCTATGGGAAGTTTAAGTTTATTGTTAAATATGCTGAGGAAAAAAGGGCGTTCATCGTGGGTAGGTATCGCGTGTTGCGCGGCGGCAGTTGGAACAACAATGCCGAGAACTGCCGCGTGGCTTACCGCAACAACAACAACCCCGACAATCGCAACAACAACGTGGGGTTTCGTGTGGTATTCGTCCCGTAGCTCATAAGCAAAGCCGGATGGCTGCCGATGAACAGATGAACGACCCTGCTCCCGATTTTTTTTCGGGACAAATACGCCGTATGGAAGCCCGGTGTTGGTAGGACGAGCCGGATAGCCGTTTCGAAGATTCCGGGCTGCTTTTTTGCGCTGAAACAAAGAAAAGCGATATTTGATACAAATACCAAATGATTAGAATATGAAATTAGACGCTTATATCAAGCAAATTCGCGAACGTATAGCCGGGGGACAATTCAAAGCAGCCTTGTCTTTGCTGCGCGCTATGTTGGAGCATACGCCGCATCTCAACGAAGCCATCCAGCAATCGGCGCGTTATGCAGACATCTGCCGGCAAGTTCGCCTCGGCAAAACAGGACAAGACGCCGCCGCCGTAGCGCTGAATCAACTCCGTTGGGATGTGCTCGAATTGCTTTCGCAATTGGAAGCGCAACAAAATTCGGTTGCGCTCGAAGAACTGTTGGAAGAAGTACAAACGCTGAGCCTGCATCCAGAATGGCAAAGAGAAGCCGAGAATGCCGTTTTGATTGCCAATAGCCAAAATGTCGTACTGCAGTCGGAACTCCACGCCGGGGGTAATATCCACATTGTCACTAACATCTATGGCGAACAAAAGCAGCAATCGGCGCCTGCAGGCCCACATTATGAATTCAATAAGCGCCTTGTTCCTCTGCTGATAAAAGCCATGGCCTCGTACAATGAAAAAGCCGACAGGCTAAGCCGCGATTTGTCCTGGCTCAATCTACCTGAAGATTTTAATAGAGTACAAAAATTTGTATTCCAGAGTTTTATCGGTGAGTTGGGCAAGCAATTGCGCGACCTGGTGCGCATCGACGTTTTCAAGGAAATGACCATTGAAGAAAAACAACGCTATTATATTGACAAAATCCTCGATATCGCCCCGCGCACTTTTGACCTGCTCAATTACGCTTTGTTGTCGGCCTGGTGGGACTATGTGAAAGTAACCCCGCTTGCACTCCATCCACGGCAGCGTGATAAACTTGCCGCCTGTTTTGATAAGAATTTCGAATACAACCTCGAACAACAATTCCAACTGCTGCGAACGCTCGTCGAATTGTTTCGCGAACATGCCGTTCCTTTTCCTTTCCAGGAACTGCCCGACGCAGCAGACCAAATGGCAGAAAACGGAGAATTACACCAGGCTTGCAGGGCATGGCAGAATTTGAGTAAAAAAAACTACACGCCTGCCGACTGCGATCAAGCGGAATCGCTTTTGGGTACGGTTATGTCCCCCTTCGGTTTTTTAACCTTGTATCGCATGGTCTCCATCAAAAAAATCCACTACCGCCAAATGCACCACGACGACGCCCGTTATATGCACCGGTTTGTTGCGTTGGGCCTCGACAATAAACACAGCGAAGACGCCGAAAAACTCAATTACTGCGAACTCAGCGAACACACGCCTGCGGTGTTGTTGTACCGGGGCGATAATTACCAAAACGGTCTCAACTTGTTTCCTTTTATCATTGACTACAATGCCTTGATGCTCGAACCGGGCGCCAAGTTATGTTTTTTCAGCGCCACCGACCTCAACGACGGCGCGCTGCAATACCGCTTCCTGGGCGATAACCGAATAATCCGAATCGAAAAAACAGGCATTTGCAAACCCGAAACTGACCTCAACGAATTGCTATTGCAACTCGACAACCTCAAGCTGTTTAACCTCGATTGCGTGGTAGACGCTTTTATGGATGCTCGCCGTACCATTTCAGGCGATGTTAACATTATTAACCTCAACGAGCTATAAGTCATGAAACGCTACCCCTTCAAATTCCTCGATGCCTATACCCGCGATGATCGCGACATCTTTTTCGGGCGGGAAGAAGAAGTCGAAGCCCTCTACCAAATGATCTTCCAGACCGACCTGCTGCTCGTGTACGGCGCTTCGGGTACCGGCAAAACCAGCCTGATCATGTGCGGACTGGCGGGCCGGTTTAAGCCCTACGAATGGCTGGCCCTTTTTATTCGCCGGGGTAACAACCTCAACGAATCGCTGCAAAAAGCCCTCGACGAAGCCGGCGGCAATGCAGGGGCGCTCCGCTCCGGCAGGCTGGATTGGCTCGACGAACCCGAACCGGTCGAAACCGCCCCCTTGTCGCACATAAGCCGCCAACTCAATGCCCTTTATCAGCAGCATTTCAAACCCCTCTACCTCATCTTCGACCAGTTTGAAGAACTATACATCCTGGGCAGCCGCGAAGAGCAACTCGCTTTTATTGACACGGTGCGCGATATGCTGCAGCAGGAGCATCCCGTAAAAATCGTCATTTCCATTCGTGAAGAATACCTCGGTTACCTTTATGATTTTGAGCGCAAAGTGCCCGAATTGATGCGAAAAAAACTGCGCGTGGAGCCCATGAACCTCGAAAAGGTGAGCGCTGTGCTGGAAAACGTGGGCCGCCTGCCCAACGGCAACGTGCGTCTGTTGCCTGGCGAAGAAAAGGCCGTCGCCGAGGGTGTTTTTGAAAAAATAAAAGGCCGCGACAACACCCGCACCATCGAATTGCCCTATTTGCAGGTTTTTCTGGACAAACTCTACCTACAGATCAGCGGCGACCAAAGCCGGCAGGCTGACGCCGTCTTCTCCATGGCCGAACTACAAAAAACCGGCGATATCGGCGATGTGCTGCGCAATTTCCTCGACGAGCAGGTGCTGCAAACAGCCGCCGATATGGGCGCTCAGCCCGACGATATCTGGAAAATCCTCTCGCCTTTCGTAACGCTCGAAGGCACCAAAGAACCCCTCTCGTCGGCTATGTTGCAAGAACGCCTGCCCGACGCTACGCCCGGCCTCATCGGCAACTGCCTTCAGGCTTTTCAGCACAGCCGCATCCTGCGCTTCGACGAAAAAGAACAGCGCTACGAAATTGCCCACGACTCGCTGGCCCGACAGGTGCACGCCAAGCGCAGCGACGAGGAAATCGCCCTGCTGGAAGTACAGCGATTGATACACAGCCTGGCGGCGACCAAACCCGAAGCCCGAGAGCCTTTTTCCGAAAGGCAACTCGATTTTATAACCCCCCACATCGAAAAGATTGTCCTCAACGCCGACGAACTCGACTGGATCGAAAAAAGCCGGGATTACCTCCGTCAGCAAAAAGAAACAGAAAAGCAAAAACAACGCGAAGAACTGGAAAAAGCCCATCGGCAAGCCGCAATCGAAAAAGAGCTGGCCGACAAAGCCAACGCCGCCCTGGCCGAGCTGCGCCATAAAAATGTCTCTATTTTTGAATCGTTTTCAAATCTGGGCACGGAACTCATCCGCTCGCTCGACCACGACAAAGCCCTGGAAAAATTGAGCGTGGCCGTAGATATTGATGTCGACGCCGAATTCAAAAATCTACTCATAGAACCAATAGAAGAACTGTTGTTTTTCTTTGCCGAAAGCGGCCGCCGGCCCGATTTGGCGAGAACCGCTGCGGAACTACTTTTCCGGTTAGCGCCCAATAGCGCTACGGACCCTTTGCTAAAGCGTTGTTTGGATGAAAAATGGGAGCAGCGAAACAAATTTCAACCGCTGCTAAAAGCGCTCCGCTCTTATTCCCAATTGCAGCAACGCTATTATCCCGTTATGATACCGGTACCGCTGGGCAAAAACGGCGTGTTTGACATGGGTAGCGCCGATGAAGAACGGGATCATCAAAACGACGAAACCCTGCATCAGGTCAAATTGTCTCCTTATAGTATGGCCGAAACGCCCGTTACTATTTACCAGTTTGCCTTGTTTTGCGAAGCCAACGAGAAGAGCATAGCCAGCCGCACCCCTTACTGGGGGCGCTTCGGGGATCATCCGGCGGTCAATATTTCCTGGTATGATACGATAGAATACGCCAATTGGCTCAATGATCAATACTCCCGGACGCCCTGCTACAAACTGAATCGCAAAGAAAATAGCGATTCGAAAAATCTCGTAAAAAATGACTGGTTGAAGTGGAAAGTAGACTGGAAACACAAAGCGGGGGGATTTCGCTTGCCGACAGAGGCAGAGTGGGAGTTGGCCGCAAGGGGAGGGGTAGGGGGCCCAAGAATGTTATTTGCCGGTAGTGACGAACTGGATGAGGTGGGCTGGTACTGGCAAAATTCAGGTGATAAACCGCTGAGCGGCAGATGGGATTGGAATGAAATCCTGAACAATAACGGACGCACGCATCCCGTAAAATCGAAACTGGGCAACCCTATCGGCTTGTACGATATAAGCGGCAATGTATGGGAATGGTGCTGGGACTGGTACGCCGGCGACTACTACCAAAAATGTCGTGAAAAAGGCGTGGCCGCCAACCCCACAGGGGCCGAAAGCAGCGAGCAAGGTCGCGTGTTGCGCGGCGGCAGTTGGCGCAGCAATGCCGAGGACTGCCGCGTGGCTTACCGCTACTTCACCGACCCCGTCGCTCGCTACCTCTACGTGGGGTTTCGTGTGGTGTTCGTCCCGTAGTTAGGAGGCAGACCCTTCCGGCTTTGCTTATGAGCTAGAGCGAGTTGGCGGGAAAAAGGAGAGGGTGGTGAGGGACGAGCCACCCGCGCCTTTTTGCTGCCAACGAGCGATTTTTGCGACTGTACGACCGTACGACCGTACGACTTCAGGCGGTGATCTCAAATCACCTCCTGAACTGCCTGTGCAAGACCGTGCTACTTTGCGACTGTACGACTGTACGACTTCAGGCGGTGATCTCCAATCACCTCCTGAATTATCTCTGGAGAACGCTGTCGACCCGGCGCTCCATAGCGTAGGGTTTTATACCCTGCGATATGGAGCATCCCCGGTTTGCCCCGGCCAACCCGGTCAACCCCGGTCAACCCGGGCTGCTCCTTCGCGATGGGTATGAAACCGCATCGCTACGGAGCGCGGGGGGAGCAACTGTGTGGCTGCATGGACCGAGATGGATGCGTTGTGGAATGAGGCGAAGAAAATAAAAAAATGAACTAAATTTGTCATATAGACCTTTTCATATACAAAGGCTCATTAACAATGGATGCAACAAAACGAACGGCGCCGCTTTCCAATCTTCAACTTGAACTGCTCAAGTTATATGCTGCCGGTGTGCCTGACCAATACCTCGACGATTTAAAAATCCTGATTGCCCGTTTTCTTTTTGCCAAAGCCAGAGCCAAAGCAGACCAGGTTTGGGATGAGAAGAAGTATACAGACGAAATACTGAACGAGTTGCTTCAAAGAAATGGCGAATAAACTTAGAATTGTACTTGATACAAATGTAGTTGTTCGCGCTGTTTCGGGCAAATCTCTTGCTTCGTTTGTATTCGATTCCTTGTTCAAGCAAGACTTCATCCTCTGTGTATCAAATGATATTTTGCTGGAATACGAAGAAAAACTCACTGAACTTTATGATAAGGAAGTTGCCGATCTGGTTATTTCTTCCCTCGTTTTACTCCCCAATGTAGAGCATGTCAGCATTTATTTTGACATGCGCTTGATCGCACCAGATGCCGGCGACGATAAATTCGTGAACTGTGTTTTTGCTGCAAATGCGGACTACCTCGTTTCCGATGACCGACATTTTCGGGTATTACCCACTATTCCCTTCCCAAAAATAACTTGCTTAACATATATTGAATTCAAACAGCTATTACTCGGGACAGAGAGGTAAGAAATCTGAATCACGGATTAGCGGATTGGGCGAGTGGGCGATCTTTGTTAATGCTTGATGTTTAATGTTTGATGTTTAATTGATTGAAAATCAACAATAAAACCTACCACATTTTAAAGAACTGGCTACCGACTGCCACCCCGTCAATTCAGGCGGTGATCTCAAATCACCTCCTGAACTTTCTGTGCAAGACGCCGTCATCCAGGCGTCCTTTATCGTTGTGATTTTGCATTCTCAAAGAGAATCTACAACTTCAAGCTAGCGCTCGCCCGTTCAAGCGTTTCGTGTGCAGATGCCCTGGCGGGCATGACAATCTTTTTTAGGTGATGTTGGCGGTCGGCGGTCGGCAGTCGGTCATTTCGACTTCGCTCAATGACCCTCTTCGTCGCTCGTTGAGCGGAGTCGAAACGAGCATCCGTGGCGGTCGGCAGTCGGCGTGGGAGTTTTGAACCAGGATATTTAGGATGAAGGAAGGATGAAAAGGATTTTTTATTAATATATGTGCGAATGTGCAACCCCAGCAATTCAGGCGGTGATCTCAAAATCACCTCCTGAACTTTCTGTGCAAGACGCTGCCATCCAGGCGTCCTTTATCGTTGTGATTTTGCATTCTCAAAGAGAATCTACAACATCAAGCTAGCGCTCGCCCGTTCAAGCGTTTCGTGTGTAGATGCCCTGGCGGGCATGACAATCTTTTTTAGGTGATGTCGGCGGTCGGCGGTCGGCAGTCGGTCATTTCGACTCCGCTCAATGACCCTCTTCGTCGCTCGTTGAGCGGAGTCGAAACGAGCATCCGTGGCGGTCGACTGCGTGCTGCCGATGCCTATTGACGAGTGCAGGAAGAACTTCTTTAGGCCCAATTTCGTTATTTTGAGATATGCTTTATTTTTAGTATCTTTGATAAATTCAAAAATCAGATAGATGACTAAGGTAATATTACAAATTGAGCGGGATGAGGACCTGCGATTATTACTGGAGTTGGTTCACCGGTTGAATCTTGGCGTTATACAGGTGAGTCCGGAGCAGCAAAGTGTTATTAGCCCGGATCGGCAAAAAATGATAAATTACATAATGACTTATACCAATGAAAACCCGTCTTATGGTGATGCCGGCCTTTGGCAACAGCAGGAAAGACAGGATCGCGAACTTCCATGGCAGCCATGATGTTGCTTGATTCCAATATTATCATTTATTCTTACCAGCCCGCCTATTCGTTCCTGAAACCGCTGGTAGTCGATCCAGGTAATAGCGTATCAGCTATTTCTCGACTCGAAATACTTGGCTTTCATGGAATTAAGCCTGATGAGCAACGCTATTGTGAATATATTTTTCATGTGCTGAAACAAATTTCCGTTGATGATTTGATACTCGATGAGGCTATTCGATTGCGCAAAGCTTATAAGTGCAAATTAGGCGATAGTATTGTTGCTGCCACAGCGCTTATCTTTCAGGCAGAGCTTGTCACCAGAAATGTTGGCGATTTCAAAAACATTCCCGGGTTAATAGTACGAAATCCCATTCTTTGATTACTGGTGTTAATTGACTATGACTGTGCGATCGTTGCCGCTCGTTGAGCGGAGTCGAAACGAGCATCCGTTGCGGTCGGCAGTCGGCGTGGGAGTTTTGAACCAGGATATTTAGGATGAAGGAAGGATGAAAAGGATTTTTTATTAATATATGTGCGACCCTGCAAAGAGGGATGAATGACGAATTACGAATTACGAATTTATTATTAATTAATCAATTGATAATTAGACAATTGAAAATCATTCGTAATTCGTAATTCCGTAATTCGTAATTATCCCATCATCACCCGCCATTGAACCGGGTAATAATTATTGATGCGATTGGGGAGGCCTTTAAACCAGCCGAGGCCCAGCGACTCATAGGTAGCCAGGCGAATGCCTTGTGGGATGGGCGACAGGCGCAGGTCTTCTTTGCGCAGGAATCGCATAGCTTCGGCGGCATCGAGGGGAGCCTGGGGAATCTGCGGAGAAAGCGCCAGACTGAATGCCAGGGCGGGGGAGGGGATGAAATCTTTGCCTTTTATTTCGCCTACTTCAAAACCCGTAGCCCAGTTTTTCAGCGCATTATCTACCAGTTGGCTGTCGGTGAGCTGATCGGCGGATACGGCCCTGACCGTGCCGTCGGGGGTAGTCCAGTAGGCGTATTGGTCGGGGTTGGCGAGCCAGGCGTTTAGTATGGTTTGTTGGGCTTTGGGCAGGGGGGCGAGTTTTTTGTAAGCCCGCGCCTTTCCCTGGTGCGGCTGCCCGCCGCTGCGCCGGAGGCCGGCCAGGAAGAGACCTTCGCCGCGCACGCGGTGCGGATAACATTGATAGCCCATCGGGCGCGCGGCAATTTTCCAATCGGCAGGAAAATCGAGCGGCACGAATTCCATATCCAGCTCTTTACACATCCAGGCTACATTGTCGCTGTTTTCTGCATCGTTGTAGGTGCAGGTGGAATACAGCAGAATCCCTCCGGGGCGCAGCAAGGGCGCCGCAGCTGCTATAATGCGCCGTTGCCGGGCAGCGTTGTGGGCCACCTGTTCCGGCGACCACTCGCCGATGGCTTCGGGATCTTTGCGAAACATACCTTCACCCGAGCAGGGCGCATCGAGCAGTACTAAGTCAAAAAATCCTTCCAGTCCGCCAAAATCTGCGCTGTCGTGTTGGGATAAATGGGTATGGGCAGTGCCCCATTTGGCCAGATTGTATTGCAAGACCTGGTATCGCTGTCTGATTACTTCGTTGCACAGCAAAAAACTACCCTCGGGCAACACATCGGCCAGCAAGGTGCTTTTACCTCCTGGGGCCGCACAGAGGTCGAGGGCGCGTAATGGGGCAGTGAGGTCTGTCAATTGCCTTACAGCCGCTGCAATCAGCATCGAGGAGGCTTCTTGTACGTAGAAAGCGCCCGCGTGGAATCGGGGGTCGAGGGTGAAGCTGGGGCGTTCGGATAAATATACTCCGTTGTTAAACCATTTTACTCCGTCTAAATTTTCCTCCAATTTTATCTTTTTAAAAGGATTCCATCTGATACTAACAGGCGGGGTGGCCGCCATGGCTTCGACGAAAGCGGGCAGTTCGGCGCCTAGTTGGTCGCGCATTTGGGAGAGGAAAGGGGGAGGGAGCATGTTCTCTGTTTTCTGTTCTCGGTTGTCAGTTTTCTGTTAGTCCTACTGCCTGCCCGCACCCCTAACTCCTAAAGGGGAACCCAACCCGCAAGCTGAGAAAACCCTTGCAGCGGGGGACTCTCCCCTTTAGGGGCAGGGGGTGTGCGTATGGAAGCTTCATCTGTTCTCTGTTCTCTGTTAAGTATAACTGGCAAAGATAAGGAACGGAGAACGGAGAACAGACAACGGATAACGGATAACCAACTAGAAGGTTTTCCCGGTATAATTATGTGGCGTAATCCTTTTCAGCTCGGCTTTCACGGCATCGGAGATATCGAGTTGGTCGATAAAGGCGTGGATATCGGCTTTGGTGACCTCGGCTTTGCCGCGGGTGAGGGTTTTGAGGGCTTCGTAGGGTTGGGGGTATCCTTCGCGGCGGAGGATCGTCTGGATGGCTTCGGAGACCACCATCCAGTTGGCTTCCAGGTCCTTGTGCAGCTTGGCTTCGTTGAGTTGCAGTTTGCCGAGGCCTTTCATCGTTGATTTGAGGGCGATAAGGGTATGGGCCAGCGGCACGCCTACATTGCGCAGCACC
>JAEUUQ010000062.1 GCA_016787505.1 Saprospiraceae bacterium
AGGCCGGCAAGACGCTTATAACCTACCTCGACGACATAAACGCACAATTGCAACACAACGGCACAACAGGCGTGTACCGCTGCAATCTCAGCGTACAGGGCCCGCTGGGCTATGGCTGTGATTACCACCCCAACCAGGTCCAGCAGGAATTCAACGGCAGAGAGTTGACCAGCTTTTTATTGCAATTAAAACTTTAATTTTTTCAAATTTTTATACGCTACCGCAATACCTTCCATAGGCGTGCGCTTGTAGTCTTCCAATTCCACAATAAAATGCGTAACGCCGGCGGCAGGCGCGTGAGCAAATATCTGCTGGAAATCGATGCTGCCTTCGCCCACTTCTACGGTCTCCCGTTTTTCCGTTTTGGCCATATCCTTCACGTGGAAAGAACAAAAACGACCGGGGTGTTTTTTCAACCATTCAATAGGGTCATACCCCGCAAAAACACACCAGTACAGATCGAGTTGCAATGACACCAGCATAGGATCCGTGCCGTCGAGAATATGCTGGTAGAGCAATTTGTCGCCCGATTTTTTGAATTCGAAATCGTGGTTGTGGTAGCCGAAGCGCATACCCAACTGCTTGCAATATTCGCCGGCTTTGTTCATCGCTTCCAGCAATTGCTTCAATTTATCGCCCTGGCGTTCTTCGTCGTTCATCCAGGGACTGACCACAAACTGCTGCCCTACTAAGGCGGCGTTGTCAGCCGCCAGCTTCCATTCATCCGTCAGTGCGCCTTTGGCATCCAGATGCTGGGTAGTCAGCGCTACGTGGGCGCTGGGCATCATCAGGCCGGTATCAGATAAGAGCTGCCGGAATTCCTTGGGTGTTTTGTCCCAAAATTTTCCTTTGGCGTAGCCAAATCCTTCTATTTCGCGATAGCCCATTTTCCGGATAGCTTTGAGCGTGCCCACAGGGTCCTTTTTCATGTCTTCGCGTACACTCCAAAGTTGCACCCCGATATGCCGTTTGCGGCCCGGCAGCAGCGACGCCGGTATCAACGTTGATAACCCGGCCATCGTCATCGTTTGTGTAAAAGTTCTTCTTGTCATCTTGTTCATGATCGGTCAGTTGTATTTTGATAGCTTAATCCGATTATTAAGTTGGGAAAATACTTCTTTTTAGAAGTTTTGAGTATAAAATTTCCCAAAAATCGCTTTATCAAATTCGCTCTAATTTAACGGGATACGTCCTTCCCGAAGCCCATTGCGGCACATACAGGTTAGTCTCGTCGTCTACGCACACATCGTGAGGGTTGAGGAATGTCATATCGTCGTAGGTGCTGGGGTGCAATACGCCGTCGCGGTATTCGGGCGCCGAGCCGCCGGGAAACGAAACTACCTTGTTGTCGCGGTCTAATACGGCTACCATGCCATCGTAGCTTCCCCAGGATTGGGTGACCAGAACGGCAAAATAAAGCTGCTCGCCGGCGATTACCGGCCGGCAGATCCAATGCCCCGGCAGGGCAATAGTCTCCAGGTGCCGGCCATCCAAGGTAAACCGCTTGAATTCGTGTTTGCTGCGCGAGGTGATGAGCAATTCAGGCATGGCCGCATTGCGAGTATCAAGGGTGACGCCGTGGCAGCAGTCAAACTGGCCGGGCCCGTCGCCTTTGCCGCCCCAATGCCTGATGTACTCGCCGCCGGCCGAATATTGAATGATATAATTTTCACCATACCCATCAGCTACGTAAAAATCCCCGTTGGGCGCTACCGCCGTCTCCGTAGGCTTAAAAGCTGCCGGCTGGGCATAGATCTGCGGCGGCGCCTGCAGTTCGAGTAAAACCTTTCCGTCCAGCGTGGTTTTGAATACCTTGCCCAGATCGGTATCTGTGATAAATAAAAACTCTTCCGAACCCTCCCTCGCCAGCGTCAATCCGTGTGCGCCCGGCAAATTCAGCGTCCAGGTTTTTATCACTTTACCCGATTTATCATAAACGATGATATTATTACGGGTATGGTTGGTCAACAAAATCAGTCGTTTATGTTGGTCCATCACCATCTCATGGCAATCCTTCACAGGAATATCGGCCAAATCCTGTACCCCCCATTGTTTATCTACCAGGTATCGAAATTCGCCATGGCCGACGATATGTCCTTTTTTCTTTTTGGAAGTAGTAATACCAAAAGCGGCATGTGGCGCTATCGAGGCTCCTGCCAACACCACTGCGCTATGTTGCAGAAAGCTGCGACGGTTTTTTCTGGATGCTTTTGCCATCTTAATAGTAAATTTGGATCGTGAATAGTATTTTTATCGAATATCACCCCGCAATATAGCGCATAATGAGAATACACGATAAATCCAATCCCAGCACTTATCTGCCTGCCGACGACCGCTACGATGCGATGAAATACAACCGCTGCGGCCGCAGCGGCATCCTGCTGCCGGCGGTCTCGCTCGGCTTATGGCACAATTTCGGCTTTGTTGACGTACTCGAAAATGGCCGGAAAATTCTGCGCAAAGCTTTCGACCTCGGCATCACCCATATCGACCTGGCTAATAACTACGGCCCTCCTTTCGGCTCGGCAGAAGAAAACTTCGGCACGATGATGCGCCTCGACTTCCTGCCCTACCGCGACGAAATGTTCATCGCTACTAAAGCCGGATTCGATATGTGGCCCGGCCCCTACGGCAACCTGGGCTCGCGCAAATACCTGATAGCCAGCCTCGACCAGAGCCTGCGCCGCATGAAACTCGACTACGTAGACCTCTTTTACCACCACCGCCCCGACCCCGATACGCCCCTCGAAGAAACGATGATGGCCCTCGACCAGGTGGTGCGCCAGGGAAAAGCCCTATACGTGGGTATCTCTAACTACCCCCCCAGCCAAGCCGCCCAAGCTGCTGAAATTCTGCGCCAACTTGGCACGCCTTGCCTCATCCACCAGGCCAGGTATTCGATGTTTGACCGCTGGGTGGAAGACGGCCTGCTCGATACCCTGCAGGCCAACGGCATAGGCTGTATCGCCTTTTCTCCGCTGGCCCAGGGACTGCTCACCGATAAGTATATCCACGGCATCCCCAAAGACTCCCGGGCAGGTAAACCCATGACTTATTTGCAGGAAACGCAGGTAATGGAAAAAATTCCCAAAATAAAAGTCCTTAATGACCTGGCGCAACAACGCGGCCAACAACTCTCGCAAATGGCGCTGGCCTGGGTGCTGCGCGACACCAGGATAACCTCGGTGCTTATCGGCGCCAGTTCGGTAGGCCAACTCGAAGAAAATGTGGCCGCACTGGCCAATGCTCAGTTCAGCGCTGAGGAGTTGGAGGCGATTGCAGGGGTTTTGAGAGGGAGGGAGTGAGAGAGTACCGATAACCTACGACTGAATACTTGATCTAAGTAACCATAAACTAAATCACCCGACTATGAAAAATCGTTTCAAAACCACCTTGGGCATCTGCCTGTTGGCATTGACGCCCTTATTTGCCATTGCCCAAACCGACATGGCAGCCAAACTCGACAACTACCTGAAAAGAGCCGAAGCCGCCGGGTATTCCGGTTCCGTGCTGGTAGCCGAAGGCGGCAAAGTCATCCTGGCCAAGGGCTACGGCATGGCCGACCCCGAAGCCGGCCGCCGCGAAAGCGACTCTACTTTTTTTAGCATTGGCTCCATTACCAAGCAATTTACCGGCGCTGCTATTTTAAAATTAGAGATGCAGGGTAAACTCAAAGTCAGCGACCCGCTGTCCAAATTTTTCCCGCAAGCCCCGCCCGACAAAGCTTCGATCACCCTGCACCAACTGCTCACCCACGGCGCCGGATTCCCGGGCGCTATCGGCGACGATTACGAACTGCTCGACGCCAAGGCATTTGCAGACAGGGCCATGCAGGCCAAACTGCTCTTCGAACCCGGCAAAGGCTACGAATACTCCAACGTGGGCTTTAGCCTGCTGGGCATTATCGTCGAAATGTTATCCGGTCAATCGTACGAACAATATTTGTCGCAACATATTTTTAAACCCGCCGGCATGAGCCGCACGGGTTACCTGCTCCCCGGTTTCAAAAAAGACCAGCTCGGCGTGGGTTACCGCGACGGAGAGCGCTGGGGCACTGCCCTCGACCACCCCTGGCTGCCCGACGGCCCCGGCTGGCACCTGCGCGCCAACGGCGGCATCATTTCTAACGTCTACGACATGTACAAGTGGTTTCTGGCGCTGCAAGGCGATAAAGTATTGTCGCAAGCCGCGCGCGACAAATACTTCGCCCCCCACAACCGCGAAGGACAAGCCGACAGCCACTACGGCTACGGTTGGGTAATCATGGACATGCCCGAAGGCCGCTTCATCCAGCACAACGGCGGCAACGGCGTGTACAACGCCTTCATGGGATTTTTCCCCGCCCTGGGCCGCTGTATCATCGCCTCGAGCAACGCCAACAACAAAATATCAGACGACATCGCCCAGCGACTCAACGCCTACCTCACGGGCAACGTCATCGAAGCCGACCCCGAACAACTCCGCAAGTGGACGGGAACATACAAACTGCCCTCCGGGCAAACCTTCGACCTGCAGTTTGACGAAAACGACCAGCTCCAGGCCTTCTTTGAAAACCACGACGCCCTGCTGGCCCTGTCCGCAGACGGTACGGAAGACCCCGCCCTCACCGAAGCCTTAGATGCCCGCACCAAAGCTGCGATGGAAGGCATTTTCCGGGGTGAATACGGGCTGTTGGCCAAGGCTTTCGGCGAACAGGAAGGGGAAGTAAAGCAGAGAGCCGAACCCTATTGGAGAGAATTACAAGATCAACTGGGCCCTTACCAATCAATAACGGTATTGGGCACCGTAAACCGCTCCAAAATGGGCTTGCAACTCACTTTTGCAAAAATAAACTTCGAACGCGGCGCCCTCTACCGCATGTGCGTATGGGAAGGCGAGCTAATGACCAACGTGCGGGATATGAAACGCCCGGATAAAGTGTACGACTACCAGGGCAATGCGACTTTTACTTCGCCCAATACGCCCTGCAGTCTGCACTTTCACACGGCGCCCAATGGCGAGGTGGTACTGACTATCGGTTATCCCAATTGGAAAGTGGAAGCAGTGAAAAAGTGACTGTACGACTCGTGCGAGCTGAATAAATTTTTTGTAACAGTTTAGCGTTAGGGTTTAGTTTGCTAAACATACAGCTAAACCCAATCGCTAAACCCAATCGCTAAACCCTCCTAAACAGTTACAATTTTTTAATAATAATCAGCACATCAGCACATCAGCAAATCAAACATCCTCCTCCTTAGGAGCATTAAACAACTCCCTGAAATGGCTAGGCAACAGGCTGATCTTGTGGCCCAGCCATTTTTCGAGGGTGATGGCAAGAAAAACATAACTTTCCGTAACGCCGGGTACAGGCGCCACGATAATGACAAAAAAGGGTATAAATTTGGGAATATCTTTGAGTTGGGCTTTGGCGCGGTGCATTTCTTCGGCAGTCGGGCGCTTATCTGCGGTTGATAAAATGAGTTTGCCCCGGCCTTCGCGCACAAAGGTATGGATCATCTGCTTGGTCTCCACGCCTTCCATAAACATGGCCCACAACATCATCTTCGGGAAACGGATGATGCGCTGAAACTTCAATGGTGACAGCAACTTATACGACCGCGCCTTGAGGGGCGCCGTATTCAGTCGGGGACGAAAAATATTTCGGCGTTTTTTTTCCATTGTATCGGTCTACTTCACAATAACCACGCTGGCGGCGCCCAAGGTATTACCGGCGGCATCTTTTAACATAACGCGATAAATACCTCCTGGCGCATTCTCCAATCTAATAATAAAGATACCCCCCAAATTGGTTTCCACCAAAAAGTCTACGACCTGACGGCCTAAATTATCGACAATCAGCCATTGTACGCCCGGTGGAACGGCAAATTGTACACGTGTCTCAAAACGCCCCGGCGATGGGTTGGGAAATATTAAAAATTGTGAGCCGCCGGCAAGTTCATTAGTTTTTACCACAAAACCTACTTCCACCACGGCTGAATCCACACAATCATTATTATCAATTACAAATACTTCATAACTACCCGGCGCCAATCCGGTCGCCTCCGGTGTGGTTTGCGTTGCCGGGTCGGTCCAATAGTAAGTATAAGGCGGAGTTCCCCCTTGAGCTGTCACGCTGGCGGTACCGTCAAAAGCGCCGGTATGGCTTTGGTCGGGAGTAGAGCTGGTCTCCAAAACCAACGACGGCGGCGCATTGATCACAAAGCTGTGTACATTAACACAAGTGTAACTGTTGAAAACAGTGACCTGATAGACGCCTGCCTGCAGATCGGCAATCTCGCTGGAAGAAGAGCCGATGCTCCAAGTGTATTCTGCAATGGGGCCCTCACCCTGGACAATTACTACCGTGGCGCTGCCGTCTGCACCCATGCTGCAGGATACATCTTCGGTGACGACTGCAGTTTCAAAAACAAAATTATCAATCTGAACGCCGTCGGTCTTCACACAACCGAAGGCATCTGTTACGGTAACAGTATACCCGCCAGGTAACAAATTTTCGATGAGCATAGTGGTATCACCGTTGCTCCAGGAATAGGCGTATGGCGGATGACCGGAATACACCTCAACCATTCCGGAACCCGTTGGTTGGCCGTTGCAGGCGTATGTTAACAAACTACTTATCAGCCCCAGCCCAGCTTGGGGAACGGTTGCGACAAAGTTCCGTTGGCACCCCAGTGCATCGCTTATCGTAAGGCCGTAAGTACCCGGCTCCAGTCCTTCCAAATGGTCTTCGGTACTGCCGTTGCTCCACTGATAAGCATAAGGCGCTTGTCCCGAGGTGACCACAACCGCAATACTTCCGCTGGGCGGTCCAACACAGGCATTCGGAATGACGCTGACCTGCGCCTGAACGATATCTTGTATAATAGGTATGCTTTTGGAAGTAAAACAACCATTGGCGTCCGTTGCCATCACTACATATTGGCCCAATGGCAAGCCGGTGAGCACGGAAGTCGTATCTCCCGTATTCCAATTAAATTGAAATGGCGGCGTACCGTTGACAATGGATGCCGATACTGCACCGTCATTTCCTCCACCCCCGCAACTCAAGGGCGTAGCGGTCAACTGTAACCCAAAGCCGTTGCAGGTGTTGTCGCTGTAACAAGTAATGACATCCTGATAAGGGGGCAGTATAGTATTCGAGCCTATGGGTTCGCTCAAAGCAAGATTAACAGGAAGTATGGAATCAATAAATACGGAGGAAACCGCAAACGGCGCTTCGTTTTGAATGACGGCCAATTCACTGCTTGAACAGGCTAGAAACCCGCTGCTGTCCGTTTTGATTACGCTGGCATACGATTGTTGCCCTATCTCCACATGGCCGGCCAAAATAATGCCTTCATCATACGTAATATGTCCACCGTTATAGCTATTGCTGAAGTTCGTGCCAAGGTAGGCCTTACTCCCCGTTATCTGGCCGGTCGAATCAAACTTGATGGAAAAAGGAGCAAGATTGCCAAAAGCGGATATCAGGTGCACTGCGCCGCTGGGCGTCTGATAAACATCCACGCCAAATTCATTGAACTTTGGGTTTGCAATACCATACGTTTTACTGGATATCACATTACCATTTTCATCAATGCGAAGCAAAAAACAGTCTTGATTACCCACACCGTAACTGTTGGTGTTGCCTGTGATTAAAAAAGTGCCGTCTGCAAGCATAGTCATCCCCCTGGCGGCTTCCGTACCCGGGCCGCCATACGATTTTGACCACAATACCTGACCTTGTGAATCTATGCGCAATACGTAAATATCGCCGATATAAATCGATTCACCCGCCACCAGAAAATCTCCATTGGGAAGTTCTATAATCTCACTGCCCGATTTTCCACCCGCATAAAAATGCAGCCACTTTTTATTTCCCAAATCGTCCACTTTTAAAACATACGCCCCGTTGGCACTTCTACCGGTAACTACGATTCCCGTGTCTCTCGTGGTAATAATTCCATAAGGTCTGTCATCAGGATTAATAACGGGAAAACTTCGTTCCCAATAGACATCGCCCTGTCTTGATATTCTGACCAACAGCATCCGCCTGCCTAAGGATGAACTACTACCCGCCATTGCATAACCCAGATCGTAACATTCCGTTAAACAAAATGCTTCTTCATCTTCCCCCCAACCCAACGACCTCGACCAAACCGTGTGGCCGGTGCTGTCTATTTTTAGGAATAAATAATTAGAATTGGAACTGATCGCATTTTCAAATCCTGTCACAATAAAACTACCGTCTTTTGCGGGGATCACCGCGTCGGCCCATTGCTGGTCTAAGTCCTCTGGGCCGAATACAGTTCTGAACGCCGCATGCCTGGTATCTCTTACCTGAATGGTTTCGCACATTTGTGCGGTATCGCATCTGTTCATCACGGTAAGACAGACCTCATACGAGCCTATGGCATCGTATACGTGTTCGGGATGGTCAAGCGTGCTGGTAAGGCCATCGCCAAACTGCCAAAGCCGGGAGGTATGGCCGCCAGATAAATCGTGGAATTGAACCACCAATAATTGCCGGGAGGCGCTGAACTTGGCCTGAACGAGGTCAGGCACGCGAATCCATACAACGGCCGTATCGCTGCAAAAGGCATTTATAGCCACTAACGCTACGCGGTAATCGCCCGGCGCTGAAAAAGAATAAGTGAGGTCAGCCGTAGCGCCCACCCACACGTCGTTTATATGCCATTCGTACTGCTGGGCAATTTGGGAATGGTTGGAAAAGACAACTGATTCTCCCACACAAGGCGTATAGGTAGATGAATGAAAAGTGGCCACAATCTCGCAACTGTCGATACAATAACTAATAGGCGGCCCAGGCGCAACAATAGAATCTATTATTGATACAGTTGTCAATAAAAGATGACCCGGAAGTATACGGGCATTAAGCCGGCGTTGCGGCAGGTAATAACTGCGCTGTTCGAGTGTAACTTCACTCGTTCCCTGACAACTGTAATCGCCAAAAGCGCCTATTTTTGATAAATTCCATCTTCCCGTGGTATTACCTGCATCAAAAGTTTTTAACACCAACAAACTACTGTCATAAGCCCAGTCAAGCGCCTGGCCGGACGACGAAGTTGTATCCGACAAATGCGCCCATCTGAAATATCCGGATGTGTCCACACTGCACAACAGCGCCCGATCTTGCAATAGCCCCGTCAGGAGCAATTGGCCATTGTTTGTTGGGAGCACCTTGTGAATGGATTCGATACCCGGCGTGCCGTATGTATCCAGTCGACCAACTTTGCCCAGAATATCTGTTTGAAGCACAAAAACATCCTGGCCACCCACGCCAAGCCCTTGCGCTGCGCCTGTAATAACGATTCGGTCGGGGGGTAAAAAAGCAAGGTGTTGCCCTCTTTCATTGGTAGGGCTTCCCACCCTTTTCATCCATATCACCTCGCCCGTACTATCTGCCAAACCCACCAGGATATCTTCGTCATACGAATTGGGATTGGCGGTAAAACCCGTAAAAGCAAAACGGTTACCTTCGACAAGCGCAATGGTGGCCATCTCCAGGTAGTGAAATTCGGCTTCCCATCTTTTGGACCATAATAGGTTGCCGCTCGTATCTATTTTGGCAATAAAACCCGATGAGGCGTTTACAAAACCGGGATAAAGCGTGCCGGCCAAAAAGTATGCGGTATCGCCGGCGGGGATAATGGCCCGGCAATCAACATAAAATCCGGGATAATTCATCGCTTTCGCCCACAGCGTTTGCCCCATTTTCCCCACTTTGACCAAATAATTATTTAGCAAAATAAGATGGGAAGTGTCATCGCTTGCTATGATACCTTTGATATTTCCCTGGGCCCCCTTGTAGTATCGCCGCCACGATAAAGTATCCGCAGCATCTATTTTTGACAACCTAAAATCGGGGGAGAACGTAATACCCAAAGGAAGGGGAAATTCATGGTTAGCAATAAGTACGCCCGAATCACTTGTGTGAATCATGGCTATATCGTCGCTCAAATACATCGAGCGTTCTACGATATCATAGCCGGTTTGACCCCAACCTGGCATTTGAGAGAACAGAAGACTACAACAAATCAGGTAAAATGAGGGAAAGACAGGTCTGGTACGCATAATTTTAGGGTTTAGTTCAGACTGAATACAAGATAATTTTTTTTCTAAATATCCCAATATCTCTTGCGTTGTTACTGCCCGATAGCAAGTAATGGAGCGCTATCTTTATACATACGTCGAACAAATTCAACTTTTCAGTCTTCCAATGCGTATATTATCCTATAATTGATTGATCTTGAACACAGCAAACACCACACCATGGTAGCCCACATACCTGACAGCACTGCGGGTTTCGAAGAAATGATAGA
Organism: Saprospiraceae bacterium; assembly: GCA_016787505.1. Classification (GTDB taxonomy): domain Bacteria; phylum Bacteroidota; class Bacteroidia; order Chitinophagales; family Saprospiraceae; genus JABWBR01. Next base: position 10,323 of record JAEUUQ010000062.1, read on the forward strand.
GATAGCGCCGGTGGACAATAAAATTGTTTCTACCGACTTCACGGAAGAAGAATTCCGCCAGCATGGTTTTATGCAGTCGCCATATACCACCCGGCTCAGTTTTGCTCCCCTCATACGCAAATGGAAGAAAAAAATCGACAGCGAAGACCCCGCCGAGGCCCTGCTCGCCCGCGAGATCATGGCCAGGGTGGAAAAAGCCCCCGAATTAATCGAGCCTTTTGACCACATCGACGAAATGGCGGCGCATCAGGAGACCATCTCGATGCTGCTGGCCGGCTTGTTTCCCTTATCGCTGCGCGACACGCAACTGGCCAAAGCGGGCAAACCCTTCGAGCCTATGCCCATCTACCAAACGCCCGCCATGGAACGGCGTATTACCAAAAGCAAGGTAATTTACCATTTCAGCCAGACACCGGAACAATTACAGGCTACGATCCTGGTGGGCATTTGCGCAATTATCCTCAACAAATGTTACGGCCAAAACATCGACCTCGACCCC
>JAEUUQ010000072.1 GCA_016787505.1 Saprospiraceae bacterium
GGCAACCCCTGGTTGCAGGAAATGCCCGACCCCGTGAACCGCTGCGTGTGGGGCAACCACCTGGCTATCCCCGTAAAATGGGAGGGCGGCAATGAATTTACGGCGCTCGAAAATCTCAACAACGACGAAATTTACGGCAAAGCCGATAGGGTAGAGCTGGAAGTAAGCAGTAAAAAACAGGTACTGACCGTTGTACGCCAGTTTGGACAAATGGAAGGCACCCTCGGCCTCGCCCTCGGCTACGGCCGCAACGTGCTGGGCCGCATGGGCAACGCACTTGGCCAAACAAAAGTAGGCGCCGACGTTTACCCATGGATGAGCATCGATAAAGACGGCAATACCCAATATTATGCCGAAGATGCCAAACTGCTCGGCAAAACCGACCGCGACGAACACTTCGCCTGCGTGCAATACCACCACACGATGGGGGTTACCGCCCGCGACGAAAACGGCAAGGTGATCGCCGACGCCAAAACCGGCGAACCGCTCAACGTGGACGAAAAAACCGTCATGACCATCGGCGCCGGTATGCAGGGGGGGCTTACCAAACGTTCTATCATCTACCAGGGCAACCTCAAGGATATAGAAGAACTGGCCCACCACATCGAAGAAAAACGCACCGAAGCCGAAGCGCTCAACCAACAGACGATTTATCCTTACGAGCAGTACAGCAAAGAAATATATAGCCAGGGCCACCATTGGAATATGCACGTAGACCTCAACGCTTGCACCGGCTGCGGCGCTTGCCAGGTAGCCTGCATAGCCGAAAACAACGTGCCCGTGGTGGGTAGAAAAGAAGTGCACCGCCACCACGAAATGAGCTGGTTGCGTATCGACCGTTATTTTTTCGGCGACTACGAAAACCCCAATGTGGTGTACCAGCCCATGATGTGCCAGCACTGCGACAATGCGCCCTGCGAAAACGTGTGCCCGGTAGCCGCTACCAACCACAGCTCCGAAGGCCTCAACCAGATGACCTACAACCGCTGTATCGGCACGCGTTATTGCGCCAACAACTGCCCCTACAAGGTGCGCCGTTTCAACTGGCTCGACTATACTACCGCCGACCTCTTCTCGATCAACGAGAACTACATGGATGACGAATACATGTACACCAGCGACGGCCTGCCCTTCTACGCCGACAACCTCACCCGTATGGTGTTGAACCCCGACGTAACGGTGCGCTCTCGCGGTGTTATTGAGAAGTGCAGCTTCTGCGTACAGCGCATCCAGGAGGGCAAACTCACAGCAAAACGCGAAGGCCGCTCTTTGCGCGACAGCGACGTCAAGACGGCTTGCCAAACAGCTTGCCCGACCGGCGCCATCGTCTTCGGTGACGGCAACGACAAAAACAGCGAAGTGGCGAAACGCCTCGGCAATCCGCTCAACTACGTGGTACTCGAGGAAATCAACGTGCGCTCTTCCGTTACTTATGCAGCGCGCGTAGTAAACCGCGATGAAGCTTTTGAAGCCTAAATCTCAACATAAAGACTTTAAGGATGCCCACGGGCGCCGATCTATAAACGACGTAATATGAGTGCAGCAGTTTCTCCGATCAGGGAACCACTAATTCAGGGTAGTAAAACCTACCACCAGATCACGGAAGATATTTGTTCGCCTACCGAGCGCACGCCAAGTATGACCTGGATCATCGCCTTTATCGTGGCCAGTGCGGGTTTGGCATTGTATGTGTTCTGTTTGACCTGGACGATCTGGGTGGGCATCGGCTCCTGGAACCTCAACCGTACTATCGGCTGGGGCTGGGATATCACCAACTTCGTGTGGTGGATCGGTATCGGCCACGCCGGTACGCTGATCTCGGCTATCCTTTTGTTGTTCCGCCAGCGCTGGCGTACCGGCGTAAACCGGGCAGCAGAAGCTATGACGATTTTTGCCGTTATTTGCGCAGGCCAGTTCCCGCTTATCCACATGGGACGCCTATGGCTCGGCTTCTTTATTTTCCCTTATCCCAATACCCGCGGCCCCTTGTGGGTGAACTTCAACTCGCCGTTGTTGTGGGACGTATTCGCGATCTCTACCTACTTCACGGTATCTTTGCTGTTCTGGTATACGGGTTTGGTGCCCGACCTGGCTACGGTTCGCGACCGCGCCAAGGGTTTCCGCCGCAAAATGTACAATTTCCTGTCATTCGGCTGGACCGGCGCCGCCAAGCACTGGCAGCGTTTTGAAAGCCTCTCGCTGGTACTTGCCGGCTTGTCTACGCCGCTGGTACTTTCAGTGCATACCATCGTATCATTCGACTTCGCCACTTCGGTTATCCCGGGTTGGCACACCACCATCTTCCCGCCTTATTTCGTGGCGGGCGCCATCTTCTCGGGTTTTGCCATGGTACAAACCCTCATGGTGATGACCCGCAAAGTGCTCAACCTCGAGCAATACGTGACCCTCGAGCATATTGAGAGCATGAACAAAGTAATCCTGCTCACCGGTACGATTGTCGGCGTAGCCTACCTCACCGAGTTATTCGTGGCCTGGTATTCGGGATACATTTACGAACAATTTGCCTTCTACAACCGCGTAATGGGCCCCTACTGGTGGTCGTACGTGGGGATGATGTCCTGTAACCTGTTATCGCCGCAGATATTCTGGTTTAAGAAAATCCGGCGCAGCGTATTCTGGACCTTTGTGATGTCGATTTTTGTCAACATCGGTATGTGGTTCGAGCGTTTTGTGATCATTGGTACTACGCTGGCCCGCGACTACCTGCCCTCCAGTTGGAGTTATTACGTGCCCAGTTGGGTAGAAATAGGTTTGTTTGTCGGCACACTTGGGTTGTTCTTTACCCTCTACCTCATCTTCTCGCGCCTGGCGCCGGTAGTTGCGGTAGCGGAAATCAAGCAAATACTCAAAGTAGCCGGCGATCAATACACTGGTACTAATGCGCACAAAGCACATCATGCCAAAGGCGCCGGCGTTCATCATTAATGTTTGAATCTGCTAATATCCATCATACAATGGCTAATCAAAGCAAAGAGGTACTTTACGGCCTTTACAACGACGAACAAGTGCTGCTGCAGGCGGTACACAAGGCCAAAGCCGATCACCTGGAAATCATGGATGTGTATACGCCATTTCCGGTACACGGTCTTGATGAGGCGATGGGGCTTTCTGAAAGCCGCCTACACCAGGCCGGCTTTGTATTCGGCGCTATCGGCACATTGACGGCGTTTTTGTTTATGACCTGGGTTTTTACCCGCGACTGGCCGATCATTTTCGGGGGCAAGCCCTATTGGTCAATTCCGGCCTTTATTCCTATTACTTTTGAATTGACGGTGTTGTTTGCTTCCATCGGCATGGTAGTGGCCTACTATACAGTCTGTGGCATGGCGCCCGGGGTTACGAATCCTACCCTTGACGATCGCATCACGGATGACAAGTTTTGCCTTGCTTTTCAGACCAATGGCGCCAGCCAGCAGGAGATAGACCAGTTGAAGTCTTTCCTTTCTGCTACGGGTGCGGAGGAGATCAATGCCAAAACAATTTAAATTCATTGCAGGCGATTTCAATCTCTTTATGATGAAACCACTCAAGTCTATATTTATTGCAATTGTAGCTGTCGTGCTGTTGAATGCTTGTTCGCCGGCCGGCGGTGAAAATACCGGCCACGAGTATATGGCCGATATGGCACACTCGATAGCTTATGAAAGCAACGTGTATACCTATTACCACTACAATACCTGGGATAGCGCCAGCACTTTCAAACGCAAGGCTTTTTCCAATCCGAATTTGCCGGTTAACGGCACGATTCCCCGCGGATATGCAGGCGTTTATTATGCTACCAGCCCAGAGGCTCAAAAAGCGATGATGGAGCACCTGCATGGTATGAATGCCATCAACGCCATTTCGGTGCCCTTAAACGGCAGTGTACCTTATTATTATGCAGATAACGACGAAGATCGCGCACGCGCTACCGCTGAAATTATCGGCAATCCCTTCCCGATTACTGATGAAGGTTTAGCTCGCGCCAAAGTGCTGTACAACACCTACTGCGGTATCTGCCATGGTGAAAAAGGCGACGGCCTGGGTTATTTGGTGAGTGATGATAATAAAAATGCGAAATACCCCGCTCAACCCGCCAATTTGCTTGACTCTGCCTTTGTGAATTCCTCCAATGGCCGTTATTATCACGCCATTATGTACGGTAGAAATACCATGGGGGCTTACCTCGACAAACTCTCCTTTGAAGAGCGCTGGCAGGTTATCCACTACGTCCGCTCGTTGCAGGCC
>JAEUUQ010000073.1 GCA_016787505.1 Saprospiraceae bacterium
CTACTTCGTGGCATTGGGATTTCGGCGACGGCCAGGGCAGCCAGGAGCAACACCCCCAGCACCAATACGAAACGGAAGGCGCCTATGAGGTATGCCTGGAGGTGCGCAACGCCTACGGCGCCGATACCCTGTGCAAAACCACCCCGGTGACGACCGTGGGTACGTCCTACGCCGGCGCCGATGCCGGCGTCAGGTTGTACCCCAACCCCAGCCGCGGCGAAGCCACGCTGGCCCTGCCCGGCCCATCGGGCGCTGCGTACGATTTTGTATTGCAAAGCGCCGATGGCCGCATCGCGCTACATAAAAGCGGCCTGGCCCCCGGCAATCACACCCTGTCGCTGAGCGGCCTGCCCGCCGGCGTTTATACCGCCGTCGTACGACAGGATGGACAGCGGGTGTGGGTGGATAAAGTAGTGATTGTTGATTAATGAATCCCCAATGCGATATATTCTTCCGTCAATCGGCGCATGGCCGACCGATGTACATGCATAACTTGTCTCGTACCAACAGGTCGGGATGACTTGACGGCATGCGGTATAACGACTATTGACTATTTACAATCAATAGTCAATAGCTAGTAATCATTAAAATCCAGGGCTCTTCGCTTATTCTTGCACAATCCTGTTTTTTTTCGCAATTTTGACCATCACCACTGCACCGGATTATGAGCAAGTTAACCATTCAAAGCGGCAAGGGCGAAATTACCCTCCGGAAAAGCCAATCGCTGGTAGGTTTAAAAACGACGGAAACGCGCGAAGCCGACGAACAGGCCGACTACACAGAAAAAGAAGTCCTCAAAAACCTGGGGGGCTTTAATATCGTCAAACTCAACACGGAAGGTACCACCGTAGACGACAAGCTCGACGAGGTGCGGAACCGCGAGGAGGTGGAAGTGGGCACCCACGTCTATTATGCCGAAGGCAGCAACCGCCCCCTGGTAGCCACCGGCGAGATTTATATCGTTTTTGCGGCCGGGGTCAGCGAAGACGAACAGCGCATTGTGCTGCAGGAATACAGCCTGCAACTCGTAGAACGCCGCGCTGCCGACCGGGTGATTGCCCGTGTGACGCCCGCCTCGCCCAATCCGTTTAAGGTGGCGATGGCCCTGAAGCAGGTGTCGCTGGTGAAAGTGGCCGAACCCGATATCGATACGCCGCTCACCGAATACGAGTTTGTGGCGCCCTCCGACGACCTGCTCGGCCACGAATGGCATTTGCTCAACAACGGTTTTGTAGCCGACACCAACTACCGCCTCAAAAAAGGCGCCGATGCCAAAGTGGTAGACGCCTGGAAACGCCTGGGCAACATGGGCTCTTCTTCGATCACCATAGCTGTCATCGACAACGGCTTTGATACCACTCACCCCGATTTGAGGCAAAAGGTGGTGAAACCCTACGACCTGTGGAGCCAATCTACTGAATTACCCCAGGGCGATAGCCGGTTTACCCACGGTACGCCCTGCGCCAGTGTAGCATTGGCAGCCTCCAACGGCGCCGGCATCGTGGGCTCGTCGCCCAATTCCCGGTTTATGCCGCTCAACGGCACTTCTTTTAGCGATCGCGCTACCGAGCAGATGTTTGATTATTGTATAAAAAACGGCGCTGATGTAATCTCCTGTTCCTGGGGCACTACCGACCCCACATTCCGGCTCAATACGCTCAAGGAAGAAGCTATTGCCCGCGCCGCCCGCCAGGGCCGCAACGGCAAAGGCTGCGTGATCGTTTTTGCCGCCGGCAATGAAGACCTCGAATACCTGAATTATTACGCCGCCCACCCCGACGTGATCGCCGTGTCGGCCAGCACCAGCCAGGATCAGCACGCGAGTTATGCCAACCGGGGCCGTGAAGTGTGGGTGTGCGCGCCTTCCAACGGCGACTGGCCGATTTTGGCGGCGCGGGCCTGGTGGGACGAGGGCCTCAGCGGCGAATCCGGCAACTACAAATTCTGGCGCGACGGCCGCTCGCGCGGGCAATATTATAAACACTTTGGCGGCACTTCGAGCGCTACGCCCCTCGTGGCGGGCATTTGCGCGCTCATCCTGTCGGCCAACCCCGACCTGAAGGCGAGCGAGGTAAAAGAAATCCTGCAAAAAACCGCCGACAAAATCGGCGACCCGTCGGAATATACCAACGGCCACTCGCTGCGCTTCGGCTATGGCCGCATCAATGCCGACAAAGCCGTGGCAGAAGCCCTGCGCCGCAAAGAAGGCGCCGCCCCCGTAGTAGAAATCTCCCAAACGGTGAGCGCGGGCAAAGGCTTGTTCCGCTTCGACGTAAAGCGCCAAAACCCACAGGGCTGGGGCGTGCAAATCGGGGCTTTCTACGATTACGGCAATGTGCTGATCCAGGCCGAAAAACTGCAACGCCAATTCGGCGAAGCCGTGATCGTCAATATCAACGAACTCAATGGAAAAACCGTATACAAGGTCGTCGTGGGCGCCTTTGCCTCTCAAGCCGACGCCCTAAGCCTGCAAAAACGCATGAAAGACGCAGGCGTAGGCGGCTTTGCCAAAAACCTGGCCGAACTGGCCTAATGACCCAAAGGTACATGAACACACCACCAGCGCTCTTCCGCACTTCACCAGCTCGAATGTGCCTGGCCTTGTTTCGGCCACCCTGTCACCCTGTCACCCTGTCACCTTGTCACCCCCTCAGATGGTGCCTGCTCCTGTTCTGCCTCACCTGGCTACTGCCCGCCGGCGCCCAGGAAAACCTGCACCCCCTGCTTCGCAGCGATACGGTGGTGTTTACCGGCATCGTCAAGTCGAAAGACCAGCAGCCCCTGATCGGCGCCAATATCTATGTTAAAGGCCTGCCTACCGGCGCAGTAACCGATACCGACGGCGCTTTTCGGCTGCCGCTCAAGGTGGGCAAACACCAAATCGAGATTAGCTACCTGGGCTACGAAACCGCTCGATTTATAATTGAAATTTTCAACACCTCGAGCCATATTTTTATCCTGGAAGAAAGCGTCAACCTGCTGGAGACCATTGAAGTCAGCGACCAGGGTGTCGACCGCAACGTGCGCTCGACAGATATCAGCGTATCCCGCCTCAGCGTGCAATCGATCAAATCGCTGCCCTCCTTGCTGGGCGAAGCCGATGTGATCAGGGGCCTGCAAACCCTGCCGGGTGTCACCACGGTTGGAGAGGGCGCCACGGGTTTCAACGTGCGCGGAGGCTCCATTGACCAGAATTGGGTATTACTCGACGATATCCCGCTTTTTAATACGTCCCACTTGCTGGGCCTCTTTTCGGTATTTAATCCCGACGTGGTGCGCGACGTCATCTTTTACCGCGGCGGTATTCCCGCCTCATACGGAGGCCGAAGCTCGTCGGTACTCGACGTAAGACTGCGCGACCCCGCCCGCGACGGCTGGAAGTTTCGCGGCGGCGTAGGCCTGGTGAGCCAGCGACTCACCGCCGAGGGGCCTATCGCTGGCAAATCGCTTACGATGTCAATTGCCGGCCGTGCCGCCTTCCCGCAATACCTGTTTAGCCTGCTGGCCGACGACAGGCTGCGGTCTACACAAGCGGGGTATTACGATTTAACCGGTAAGGTAAAGTGGCAACCCTCTGATCGCGACCAAATAGCCCTGACCGCTTATTTTAGCGGCGACTTGTTCAAAATGGCCGGCGATTCGCTTACAGGGCTGGAAGTCAACGCCTCTTCTACCCGCTTCCGTTGGTATTCGGAAGGCGCGAGCCTGCGGTGGTCACATTTTTTTACCACCCAGTGGTCTACCTCACTTGTGACCGCAGTGAGCAATTACCGGCCCAACTTCAGCATTCCCGACGATGCCTACGCGGCTACCTACCGCTCGGGGTTGTATTACAAAAACGGCAAACTGGAAGTGAATCACTACGGCGACAACCACGAAGGCGCCGCCGGCATCAGCTTGTCAACCTATCGCATACAACCCGGCGACCTGCAACCCGACAACGACTTGTCGGCGATAAACCCCGTCACCCTGCAAGAAGAACAAGCTCTGGAAGCTGCCGCGTATATCAACGACCAGTGGAATATCAGCGAACGGCTCAGCCTCATGTTGGGGCTGCGTTACGTTTGGTTTGTCAATAGAGGCCCGGGGCATGTATTGCGCTACGAGCCTGGCGAACCCCGCGACGCGCTCACGCGTACCGACACGGTATTTTACGGCAAAGGCGAGGCGCTGGCCCGCTACGGAGGCTTTGAGCCCCGCCTCGCCTTGCGCTGGGCGCTGGGCGCCCAAAGCGCCATCAAATTAGGTGTAAACCGCATGGCGCAATATGTGGTATTGATTTCGAATACCACGGCTGCGTTGCCCACTGACCGCTGGAAGATCAGCGATCCTTATGTAAAACCTCTTACCAGCGATCAGGCGGCAATAGGCTATTTTTATAATACAAAAGACAACGCTATTGAGACGAGTGTTGAATTTTTTTATAAAAAACAAAAAAACGCCCCCGACTTCCGCAGCGGGACCAGCCTCTTGTTGCTCGACGCACCTGAAACTGCTATTTTACAGGGTGACGGCAGGGCTTACGGCTTGGAATTGATGATACGCAAACTCAAAGGCCGCCTCAACGGCTGGCTGAGCTATACCTACTCGCAGTCCGAATTGCTCATCAACAGCCCATACCCCGAAGACGAAGCTTTTAGCGGCGCCTATTATCCCGCCAATTTCAACCGCCCGCACATGCTCAACATAGCGGCCAACTACCGCCATTCTGCCAAAGTATCGTATGCCGCCAATTTTGTATTCAGCAGCGGCAGGCCGGCTACTTTTCCGGTCGACAAATACTACGTAGGCGGCGTTTACGTGCCCAATTACGTAAGCAGGAATTTGGATGTTATCCCGGCTTATCACCGGCTCGACCTGAGCATGACCATCGAGCCGCCCCGCAAAGAAGGGCGCAAAGGGCAGGCGCGCTGGCAGATTTCGCTCTACAACGTGTACGCCCGCAAAAATGCGTTCTCCATATTTTTCAAAACCCGCAACAGCAGCCCCATCAGGGCCAACAACCGAGTAGAAGCCTACCGGCTGTCGGTGCTGGGCACCATAATACCCGCTATATCTTATGAATTCCAATTTTAACACCCCTTTCCGCCGGTTACGGTGGTGGGCCTTGGCAGGCATGGCCCTGGCCTTATACACTTGCGTAGATCCCTATTCGCCCGATATACAGACCGGCCCCATTAAACTTATCGTCGACGGCTTGCTCACCGACGGCCCCGGCCCTTATACCGTCACCCTGGCACTCAGCGAGCCCTACAACAACGAACGCGGCACCTTGCCCGTCAACTCGGCGCAAGTATACGTAGAAGACCACACCGGGCAACGCTTCGACTATACGCCTCGCGGCTCCGGGATATACCAGAGTGATTCTGCAGGCTTTCGGGGGCAAGCAGGATTTACCTATACCTTGTTTGTACGAGCCTCCGACGGCAGCCTTTATCGCTCCCGGCCCGAATTGCTGCGCGCCGCCCCGGCTATCGATACTGCATATTCCGAATATTACTCCACTACCAATAGCGCAGGCATTCGCGTAGCGGGATTTGAGGTGTATATCGAAACCGCCGATCCGGATACGAGCGGCAATTTTTACAGTTGGAACTGGACACACTACGACACCATCGACTACTGCCTGCAACGCCTCGACGGGGAAACGAGGGTAATGTACCTCTCTCCCTGTTGCGACCCCTGCTGGATGGTGAGGCGCTGCAACGGTTGTATCAATGTATTGAGCGACGTTTTTGTAAACGGAAATACACTCAAGCGTCAGGTAGCCACCATCCCCTACAATTCGAAAAGCGATTATTTTATGGTGATCGACCAGTTGGCACTGTCGAGAGAAGCCTACCAGTTTTGGCAACTGGTCAACGGCCAGATCAATAACTCGGGCGGTATCTTCGACCAGCCGCCGGCTACTGTGCCTGGCAATATGTACCTGCCCGAAAAACCGGAAGAACAGGTGCTCGGCTTTTTTGCCGCTGCCGGACTGGCACGCAGAAGCGTCTACCTGAAACGAAATTATGCGGCTGATCCCCCTATTACGACTACTACCGGCAATCAGATTACCTCGCAAACCCAGTTTTGCGAACCATGTGTCGAATCGCGCACGCGTACCGCCAGGAGACCACCGGGGTGGTGAGACTCGACTTTGCGACTTTGCGACTGTGCGACTGTACGACTGTACGACTGTACGACTTTTGTCACCTTGTCACCTTGTCACCCTGTCACCTTGTCACCCTGTCACCTCGTCACCTCGTCACAAGAGTACGTCCGATATTTACCGGGAGTAAGCGGGGGTTGATATTCCACAAACATAAGGTCATCGGCAGGGATATCCAATTCACAGAAATAGCGGGAGATAGCTCGAAAAACCCTTTTTTCGGGATACACGGGTACATTGAGTTCATTAAAAGACCAGTCTGATACGTCGATCACCTTGCCGTCGTCAATGATATTTTGGGCAGCGAAATAATTGGACAACCCTTTATCTATTTTATCAATAGATCCATTTTTCACCGCCACGTACATGTGGTTGATATTTCCGGAGTAGAGGTTAAAAGACAGATAAGTATCCCATTTGCCGCGGAGATTGAGCGCCGGCATCAACCACACCAATACGGCAAGCCCGATTGTAAGCCACCGCCAGTGGTCGGCCTGGGGCCGCCACAGTACCAGTTTATTTTTATTGTTGAAACTGGAAAAATACACCACGCCGATCATGGCTAAATTCCAGGGTATGACGATATGGTTGTCATTTAAACCTAAAGGGCTGAGGTATAAAATGATAATCACGTGAGTAACAATAGCGCCGACGGCCGCTAATTTGCGCAAGCGAGGAATTAACAAACCAATACCTACGATGATTTCTGTAACGGGAATAAAAAAACTAAACACCTTAGACTGATACATCCAGTGTCCATCGGGCAATTTGAGCAGCGCCTTTACAAACAAGGGGTAGATCACTTCCCCGAAATTGGCGTTGAGTTTATGCAACCCTCCCCAGAAGTAGAGCCCCACGAGAAAAATCTGAACATAGGGTATATAGGGGTTAATGATATCGGCCGGCGCAGGCTTCTTTTTGCCGGGTTTGGGCGCGGCGATTTTCCAGGCAAAAGGGATTAGCAAAAGCACATAGGTGTATACCCAGGGCTGCCAGCGCATTTGATCCTGTACAAGCATAACGGCCAACAAGGCCAAAGCTGCAATAACTGCCCTCCGATCTGGGATGATCAGGAAGGCGAGTACAGCGACAGCAAACAGGGCTATCAAAACCCAGTCCAAAGGAGCGGGCAATACTGGCAAACCCGGAAAAACGGGCGCCATGGGAAACAACCTTTGGTTAGTCCACAAGGTCAATGACAAGCCTATGCCTACCAGCAAGCCGGCACAGCATATTTTTCGGATGAGCGCTACATTGGGCATAAATATGGGTTAATTAGGCAATCAAATAGCCAACACTTCCTCGGCCCGGCGATGGGCCAGGTCTTCCTTGATGCGGCGCCAGTTATCGCCCATCACTTTGTTCATGCCTTTATCTACCACATAATGGCGGGCAATGTTCCACAGGCCTTTCGCCCTGCGCACATAGGATTCGTTGGCGCGCAACGACATAGAGTATCCCCCGTCGGTATATTCGATATAATGCCAGAATCCGCTCGGCATAAATATCGTTTCACCGGGATGCAATATGCATTCGTAGCCCTGTACATGGCGAAGGGCAGGGTATTTGTCGTAGTCGGGGTTGTTTACATCAATATAACTGGCCACCGTAAAAGGGTGTTGGTAAAGATAACGCGACTGATCGGGTGAAAACAATACCACCCGCTTGCGGCCGTGGAATTGGTTGAGGAATACGTGCGACAAGTCAATATCGTAGTGAAGGGCCACCTTGGAACCCTGTCCGCCGAAAAACATAAAGGGGAAATCGCGAATAAACCCATCGGTGATCGTGGGTATGGAAAAATCGTTGCACAACTCGGGCGCATGTTTAAAAATATTAAATAAAAACATGCGCAAGTCGGTAGGCCCACTTTCCAATATTTCCAAATACTCTTTCAATGGCAACAAGCGGTCGGGCGTCATATAACCTTTTCCCGGCTTAGAATAATTGGCCGAGTAAAGGGGGACTTTCAAATTTCCGTAGTTGGACTTAAAGAAATCAATGGTCCACTTCTCTTTTGCGGGCCAATTGTTGATCAAGTCGGTAAAAACCACCGGTTTCCCGGGCTCCAGGTATGATTGGGTAAATTCATCTCTTGTCAGTCCTGTTCTGCGTTCTATTGGTTGTAATGGTAGCATAGTTGCCTGATTTTTAGTTCTTAAAAAGCTGCCATGCCTAATAAAGCGGATGAAAAATCAGGATGCAAAATTAAGTACAAAATTGTCTGTTCGTATTAAAACAGGAAGGAATAGTTCTTTTATCAGCTATAAACCAGGGCTTTCCAGCTTGCGACAGTTGCAATAAAAGAGTTACTGTACATAAAGTTCGATAAAACCATAAATTGTGTCTATTTTTGCCGGAATACAAGCCTCGAGGAACAATATGTCTAAAAAAGGCCAAAAGAAAGGACAACTGGCGCTCAAGCTCGGCATCAACGATGAACGTATCCCTAAGCTATTGGGCGTATTGTGCATCTTTTTTGCGCTGTATTTCTTTATCGCTTTTTCATCTTATCTGTTTACATGGAAGATCGACCAGGACCGCGTGTTGCGTTTCTCCTGGGCGCTTTTGCTCGAAAGCGGCATGGAAATGGCCAACTGGCTGGGCCGCTTGGGCGCTATCGTGTCCAATATGTTTTTTTACTGGGGCTTCGGCTTGCCTTCTTATATTTTTGTGTACCTGTTCACGCTTTTCGGCATTAATCTCATCCGCCGCCAGCCCTTGAGCCAGTTTGTGCCCCCTTTGCGGTACGCGGTCATCTGGCTGTTATTTCTTTCGGTATTCCTCGAATTCCTGGCCGGCGCCGGCGCCGATTTCCCCTGGGGCGGCGCTTTCGGTGAGAGTGTAAATGCCTGGCTGCGCAATTTTGTCGGACTAGCCGGACAGATCATCCTTTTTGTTTTTATGCTGGCCGGACTGATAGTGTGGCGCCGCAATCCCAATTTCAATGAACTGACGCCCCAAAAAGCACTGGAAGAACTGGGCGACTATTTCGACGACCTCATCAAGGGCCGTTGGAGCGGTCGCAAACGCCCCGCAACCGCTACTTCCACAACAAAAGAACTCCCCGAAGCCAACCCGCTGGAAGCCCTCGACCCCTCGGCAGCAGGCCGCGAAACCCCGCTCACCCGCGCTGAGCAACTGGCTTTTGACCTCGAAAACGACGCCGACAAGGCTACGCCCCGCACCGGCATCCGCCCCGGCGATACCCAACTCGAAATCGAAGCCGGCGCCGCCGAACCCTCCGCCGAACCAGGCCCTGCCGTACCGCCACTGCCCCGACACTCTTTCGAGGACGTGCAGCAGGAAAATGTAGACCACAGCGAACCCTACGACCCTACCCTCGAGTTGTCGTCGTACGAACACCCCATTCTCCAACTGCTCGCCGATTATTCCGACCAAAAAGTGGAAGTGGACCGCGCCGAACTGGAAGCCAACAAAGATCAGATCGTTGAAACGCTGCTGACTTATAAAATTGAGATCGTAAAAATACGCGCCACCGTAGGCCCCACGGTTACCCTCTACGAAATTATCCCCGCCCCGGGCGTGCGCATTTCTAAAATAAAAAACCTCGAAGACGATATCGCGCTGAGCCTTTCCGCCCTCGGCATCCGCATCATCGCCCCCATTCCCGGCAAAGGTACGATAGGCATCGAAGTGCCCAACCGCAATCAACAGGTGGTGTCGATGAAGGAGGTGCTGATGTCCGACAAGTTTAAACGCGCCAAAATGGACCTGCCCATCGCCCTGGGCAAAACAATCTCTAACGAGGTGTTTGTGGCCGACCTGGCCAAGATGCCCCACTTGCTGGTGGCCGGCGCTACCGGACAGGGTAAATCGGTAGGTATCAACGCTATCCTGATTTCGCTTTTATATAAAAAACACCCCTCCCAAATCAAATTTGTACTCATCGACCCCAAAAAGGTGGAACTCTTCCCGTATAGCAAGGTAGAAAACCACTTCCTGGCGTTTTTGCCGGGGCAGGAAGAACCCATCACGACCGAAACAAGCAAGGTAATCCATACGCTTAATTCGCTTTGTATTGAAATGGATAACCGCTACGACCTGCTCAAAAAGGCTTCGGCTCGCAATATCCGCGAGTACAACGAGAAGTTTGTACAGCGCATGCTCAACCCCCAGAAAGGCCACCGCTTTCTGCCTTTTATAGTGCTGATCATCGACGAATTTGCCGACCTGATCATGACCGCCGGCAAGGAAATCGAATTGCCCATAGGCAGACTTGCCCAGTTGGCGCGCGCCGTGGGTATGCACCTGGTTATCGCTACCCAGCGCCCATCTGTGAATATTATTACCGGCGTGATCAAGGCGAACTTCCCGGCGCGCATAGCCTATAAGGTGACCGCCAAAGTAGACTCCCGCACAATCCTCGACGCCGGCGGCGCCGACCAACTCATCGGCCGCGGCGATATGCTGCTGTCGGTCGGCGGCGATATGGTGCGCCTCCAGGGCGCTTTTATCGATACCCCCGAAGTAGAACGCGTGGTGAATTTTATCCACGACCAACCCGGTTATCCCGAGCCCTACTTCCTGCCCGAATTCCACGGCGACGACGAAGGCCCCGGCGCCGTGCCCCTGCGCTACGCCGACCTCGACGATATGTTTGAAGACGCCGCCAGACTGATCGTTCAAAGCCAGCACGGCTCTACTTCTATGATCCAACGCCGCCTCAAACTAGGCTATAACCGCGCCGGCCGCATCATGGACCAACTCGAAGCTATGGGCATCGTGGGCCCCAGCGACGGCTCGAAGGCCCGCGAGGTGCTTATCTATGACGAGATCGAACTGAATAGGTATTTGGATGATTTGAAGAGTAGGAAGTAGCGAAGGGAGAGACTTGGCGGGGGGAGGTTTTTGAAAACCTTGTAAGGGCTGAACTAGGCCATCTGGGTTTAACGTGGGAAATCCTGGCAAGGGCTGAATGCTTTGGACTTGGTTTTTAGCATGGTATCCGTTTAGGTTTCACCCGCCTGTTTCAGTACCGCATTGAAGGCAATTGCTCAATCAGATAAAGGCTGGAAAGTGGTGAGGTGTCATTTACAACAATCATTTGGCAGCAGGCAAATTATACAGATTGGCCAAGTCTTCCTCAAACTGCTCTATATCGTAGTGCGCTGGAATGTTTCGAGTGGCGAGAATTTCCCGGAAACGATACCAGTCCAGTCCCGCCAGCCGCCGGGCCTGCCCAAACGAGATCTTTCCGGCGGCATACAGCGCAACGGCCAGCTCCAGCAGCATCTCCTGTTCGCTCATATCAAGCGAACGCAGTATGTCGTCAGGAATGGTGAGTGACATAAACCCTATATTTGAATACAAAAATAAGGAATTTTACGCACTTCTGAAAGGGCAAGGGTACTGAAGCAAATCGTTTTGGATGAAATTTGTTGTTATGGGGCATCCTGGTCTTACACTGGAAAAGACCTTACAAGGTTTCGAAAACCTTGTAAGGTCTGAACTGGGTCATCGGGGTTTTACATGGAAAAGACCTCGCAAGGTCAGAGCCTTCATCCAATAACAACCACGGGATAATCTTTGAAAGCTTCATCCGTGCTAATAACCGCCATACTTTCGGCAACGGCTTGAGCTATAATGATACGATCGAAAGGGTCCTTATGAAAATGATCTAACGAGAGAAGTTCATAGATATGTGCGGGTTCAATACTTAATATTTGAATATGATCTATTTCAAGTTGGGCAACAAGCTCTTGAATGGACTTAGCAAGTTGCAGTTTGCCAATACTAATCTTAATGCCTATTTCCCAAAGGGAGGCTATACTTACTACAATTTGACTATCTGGGTCTTCTATGATGCGGCGCATATTTGTTTTTAGTTGGGAATCTCCCTCTATAAACCAAATGAGCGCTTGTGTGTCAATAAGAAATTTCATTAAGGCATGTAATCTTTAAACTCCTGGAGTGGTTCATTAAAATCGGGGGCCATATATAGCACCAGTCCTTTCATACTTCCAAATTGACGTTTATTTTTTTTCTTTTTTGGAGATTTAGCAGATGCTGCGATGATTTGAGAAACCACTTCCCTCAATTCAAGCAGCGATTCAACGGAGAGTTGATCGATTTCCCTGAATATTTGTAACTTAATTTCCGAAGCATTCATTGAAGTAATCAATATTTAGTCTTACAAGCAAAAATAGGGAATTTTTTCCACTTTTGAAAGGGCTATGACATCGCAGCAGATCATTTTGGATGAAATTTGTCTTTTTCAACCATTTCCACCTCCCGGCATTCCTTACTTTGTAGCGAGCTTTTTTAAACGCAAACCATTGTTGCCGCACATTGGGGTAATAGCCCAGCACATTACTGAAGCCCCTGAAAGGATGGCGCTTTTCCAGTGCCTTGTACAACCCGATCTGGACATTTCGAGGCGCGGTTTCTGCAAAATCCTCCATTATTTTGTATGCTTCGAATGAAGGCATCGGCTCGAAAGTAATGACGGGTTCCTGGATTGCGCGCAAGGCTTCGAAGTCTTCACCCCACACCTCTTCTTCAACATTTGGATCGTCTTCATCCGGCAGGGCTATTATCTTTCCCGATTGTTCTAAATAATACACGTTGAACCCGCACTCGAGTTGTTCGGCGATTTCGCTGATTTGTTCTTCAGTGAGTTGCATGTGTGGAAATTGTTTGGCGCCAAAGCGAATCAGTTGCACGGCCAAATGCCTGTTCGGTTTGGATTTTTAATGATTATATTGAATTATCGATTTGGATATTTGTAAAATATGTATTTAACCAGATTGATAGACGACGAATTAGAAAACTGGCACTTGTCTGCCCAGCGCAAGCACGGTCTCAAAGCACAAACACCCTGAAAGCCTTACCGAGTTTAAAGGAAGCGTATGCCCTTTGGGCGCACGTTTCCATGAAGCCCAAAGTTTTTCCGCACTCTTCCATCAAAAATTTTCCTTCCGAACCCAAGGCTATGACGGTGGTGTACAATCGAATTCCTTTTCCCGCTATTTCAAAATCATCGGACAGGTCGTACTCAATTAATGAAAAATCGTATAATTCCGCTTCTTCTGCCTGCTCGATCCAGTCGGGCTCAGCAGCATGTTCCCGGATGAAATCAAGCGTTGTTTTTAGCCATCCGCGATCGGGGCTGCCATGAAAATCTTCGTAAACCTGCCTGACAAAAGGCAATAACTCTGCTCGAATTACTTCCGGCTTCAGGGTGAATGAGATTTCTTTGTCCGATTCGGCACAATCGTAGGTGTCGCTGGGGTAATCATCTTCAATTTCATCGAGTAATTTAGCCCGGGAGATGCTCGCGGGCAACTCGGTTGTTGCTTTGACAACGAAGCCGACATGGAGAAAAGCGCCCATAATGTTTTTTGTTTTAAAAATAATAAAATTTGCATGAAAATACATTATTTTTTAAATTAATTGTTTGTTTTGTTATTTTTTTTCTTCCTTATCTTTGAAGCGCTTCCCAATAACAAACTAACTGAATGGCTATGAGTGAATTTCAATGTTACCAATTTAAAGCGATAGACCGCACATTGACTAAAGGTGAGCGGGAGCAAGTCGGCTCCTGGTCGAGCCGGGCACAGGTAACTGCCAATTCGGCCACTTTTGTATACCATTACGGCGATTTC
This sequence comes from Saprospiraceae bacterium, assembly GCA_016787505.1. Classification (GTDB taxonomy): domain Bacteria; phylum Bacteroidota; class Bacteroidia; order Chitinophagales; family Saprospiraceae; genus JABWBR01. The sequence continues at coordinate 13,783 of JAEUUQ010000073.1, forward strand.
AGACAGAGCGTGCACGATGCAGTAGCGCAGTATTTTGATGTCATGATCTACTTCGCTAATTGGGGTACTCGCCAGTTGCTACTGAGGCTGCCGGCCCAGCTAATTGATGCAGGCGCCATTGAGCAGTTTTGTTTAGAAAATACGTGGTCTGCAGATTGTATAAACCTTGAAAAAAGAGGAGATTATTACCTGCTTGATATCTTTTTTTCAGACGAAGAAGGCGATGGTTGGTGGATGGAAGAAGACGATTTTGATATTGATAATTTGGGTCAAATCCGGGAAGCGCTTTTCCAGGGAGATTATAGGGCGCTATACCTCATCTGGGCAAAATTTGCGCTAATGATTGATGCGGAATCGGAAGAAATACCTCCTCCGCCCGCCGTACCTGCCAACATGAATAACTTAACACCTGCACTCGAGGCGTTGATTGATTTTTTTGAAATAAGCCAGGACCTTGTTGCCGCCGCCCAATCCGTCAGCAGCGATACAAAGAAAACAAAAATTGATTACGGCCAACTACTCGACCAATTGCCAAAAGAAGAACTCGTGCAGTGGCTTCAGAGACTTTTAGAAGGTGAGATTAACCTTCAAGTATTATTAACCAGGCATCTTGAGCAAATGCTTCCCAATAAAGAAATTGCACCAAGTAAAGCCCTTTTACCTGCCGAATTACAGGAATTGGTAAATAAGGAAGAGCGCAATCGTCTTGATAAAGAAGCCGTAGAAGCTGAAGCTGCCTATATTAAGAAAATGAAAACGTTTGAAAAAGAAGAAACAGCTATGTGGGATTCTGTTTTTCACAATATTTCGCGTGCAACCGGAAAATCATACGATTTGGCAACTGAAACACTCATAGACCTAAAAAGCCTGGCAGACTATCAACACAAAGAGGAAAAATTCGGCGCAAACATGCAGGAATTATATGAAAAATATAGAAAGCGCAACGCCTTGATCAGGCGATGGGAAAATGAAGGGCTGGTTAAGGTAAGGGGGTGAAAAAATTGATCGTGTCTTGTTGTGGAAAGACCTGGAAAGACCTTACAAGGTTTCGAAAACCTTGTAAGGTCTGAACTGGGTCATCGGGGTTTAACGGGGCCGTAAAAAAGTAGAGACGCGATTAATCGCGTCTCTACTTTTTTACACACCATGTCGATTTGGTTTCTACTAAATCAGTGCGCAACAAATCCAGACTACCTGGTAGATGGGATTATGCGTATTTGCAGTCAGAAGTGTTATTTAACTTCCAATAGGCGGAAACTCGTTGATATGTTGGCAAAAAACTGGTATTTTTGTATTTCAAAGAAGTTTTATCATGTTAGTTGAAGTTCCAAACGATTTTATCGGCTTATCGGGTTACTCTGAGAAAGACTTGAAAGTTGATGTCGCCGTATTGCTGTATCACCGCAAAGTGCTTACGCTTGCCCGCGCTGCCCGTTGGGTCGGTATGTCTCGTCTGGAGTTTCAAAAAGCACTTGCCGAGCGAGGCTTTACCATCAACTACACAATTGAGGATTTTGATACGGATATGAAAACCCTCAAATCGATGGAGGGATAATGCTTGTTGTTAGCGATACCTCTCCCATAATCAACCTAGCCAGTATTAGGCATCTCCATTTGCTTCCCGAGTTATTCACTGAAATTGTTATCCCTACGGCGGTATTCGACGAAATAGCGGGTGAGGGCAATAACGAACCTGGTTCTGTTGAAGTGAAAACCGCTTCCTGGGTAAAAATTCTTCCGGCCCCTGTTCAGCCTCTTCTGCCCCAACTCCTTCAGGATTTGGATCAGGGAGAAGCGGAAGCCATTGTTTTAGCGCTGGATTTAAAGGCGGACTATGTTTTGATGGATGAAACACTAGGCAGGCAAATTGCCGTGACTTACCATTTGCAACCGCTTGGGTTGTTAGGCATTTTGCTATTGGCCAAGCAAAATGGGCTTGTTGGCGCGGTTGCGCCATTGATGGACAGGCTTCAATCGGAAGCTAATTTTTCATTGATCGGCGCTTGTACCAGCACATAAAATCACTTGCAAACGAGTAGCCCGCCGTGAGTTTACAAATGGGTATGCTTTTGCAAAATATATCCTGTTTATGGCGCAAAAAAGCCCTTACAAGGTTTCGAAAACCTTGTAAGGGCTGAACTGGGCCATCGGGGTTTAACGGGGCCGTAAAAAAGTAGAGACGCGATTAATCGCGTCTCTACTTTTTTACACACCATATCGATTTGGTTTCAGCCTAATCAGTGCGAAACAAATCCAGACTGCTTGGTAGATGGGATTATGCGTATTTGAATAAAAAACTCAGAACAGCGCTGACACCTGCGCCCTACCCACATGTACAGTTTTAGATTCACCGGTCTGGCGGCCTTCGTAGCTCAGGCTTAAAGTCAGGTTGCGCGAAAGCTGCCGATTGAGGCCCAGGTTCCACAGCCAGTTGCGGCCGTTTTGCAAGCCGTTTAATATCGCAAATCCCACCGGCGTAGCCGCTTCTCCTTCAAACATCACCCGGATATACGATACGCGCAGGCGCAGTTGCGATTGCGCCGATCGATTTAAGGTGGCCTCTACGCTAAGCTGGTGCTGGGTGGCCTTCTCGCCTCTGTCGCCCAGGGTGTTGCGGTCAAACTGGTATTTGTAGCCCCCCACGACGCGGAAGTTTTTATTGGGTAAATAGGTGACCTGGGGTTCAATGCGGGTAAACAGCAGGCGGTAATCTTTATTATTAAAAAATTCGGAGTCGCTTTCCCGTTGCCCTTGCGCCCATGCGCAAACCAGGCTGACCGTAGTGCCCGCATTCCAACGGCCCCGCAGCAGATATTCGCTCAAGCGGCGCGCCTCGTAGCCGGTAGTCTGCACGATGCGGTTCCGGTTATCAGATTGCCCCAATTGCAGGTCGTACCGGGGATTGGCACGGTCGAAAAACAGGGTATTGCGGATCGTCGAGTTGAGCGAAACCAGGGCCGTATCGGCAATGGCGAGTTGAAAGGGATTCCAGGGTTGTATGCCGTCGGCCTGACGCGTTTTCCGGGTGAGGTTGAAGGTGGATTGGGTGGAAAAGCGACTCAGCCACTTTTTAAACCCTTTTTTGGTCTGCCAGATGGGCCGGGGGTCTAAGAGCAGGCTTTGGTTGACATTTACGTTGTTGGTGCGGATAAACTCGTTGGTGTAGAGGCTCACCCGCACGTAGTCGGCCTGGTCCGGAAACGGCGCTATTTCCATTTCGTTGAGCTGTATTTTGCCGTCGTTGTTAAACAGGCTGTCGAGCCAGATATGCGTGCCCGAACCCTGGGCTACTTTGACGTATGTGAAAGCGATCTGCGGTTCCTGTCCCGAGGTGATCTCGTAGGTCGTCGTGGACCGCAGGGCGCCTTTCCAGGCTACGGCGCCCACGTCGAAGCGACTTAGGAAGGTAGCGCCGGCGCGCTGCGGCGTAAGGGTGGTATCGGCAATATCGAGGCGGCGGTAGCTGAAGAGCAGGGCGGTCTGGAGGCCTTTGAGTTTGTTCCACTGGCCGTTGACGTTGAATTCGGTGGCGTCGGTGCTTCTGCGGAAATCGGCGGCCACCGGCGCATAGTCGGTGCGGCGGCTCGCATTAAGCCCCAACACAACGGCTGCCGTATCGGGACTTTGCAAAAACACACCGTAGCGATCGTAGTAAAAACTGGATGCCTCTAAAATATTACCCTCCCTGCGTTCACTTTTTTCGCGTTCTCCCTGCAGGCTCAGTCGCCAGTTGGCCAGCGCCGGGAAGGTGCGGCTGATCTGTATTTTAGGCCGCGAAAAGCTGGTGCGCCGCAGCGTTTCGTTGGTTTGCAGCCAGCTCGACTGTCCTTCGATCTGCCAATTGTTGCGCTGAAATTGCAGCATAGCGCCGTGGCGCAGACCGTTGTACAGCGTATCGCGAAGAAAGGTGCTGAGTTCGTAGCCCACCTGCCCCCAGCCCGCACGCCGCAGGGTAAGGGCGGCGCGGCCCAGGTGTTCGCCGGCGGCAGGCGCCGAGCCCACGCCCTGCACATTGGCGATATTCCAGTCGCGCAGAAACTCCTGACTGCGGTAGGGATTGAGCGCTTTGAAGTTCTGTTGGGTAAATTCATAACCGGCTTGTGTGTTGAGCGTCCAGCCGCTGCTATCGCTGCCCAGCCGGAAATCGCGGCTCAGGGTGGCGAACCCCGCCAGCCCCAGGTCGTCGCCGCTATCGAGGCTCGAAAACCGGTTTTGGTCGCGGCGGCTCATAGCTATTTCTGTGCGCAACAGGGTTTGACGCGGCAATTTCCACTCGGCGCCGGCAGTAAACAATTGCTGCTGCTCGGGCGCCGTAAGTTGGGTAATCGGGGCGTAATCGCCGCGACGCTCACAGGTGGCGGGGTCGGGCGGTACCCAGCGGTAGACGCGTTCGTTGGCGGACTGCTCGGTGTCGAGCACGTAGTCGCCGCGGCCGGCGCCGACAAAGCTGAAGCGGGCCACGTAACGCCCACTATCGGGATTTGTAGTATAAGCCAGGTATTGAATGCTGGTATCCTGGCCATTGCAATTCCATAAGGCTGTGCGCAGGGCATACGTAGCCCGCACGGCGGTAGTGCTTTCAACCGTATCGATGGTAGAGACCACGGCCCTCGACAGGTCGTCGCCGGCATCGCGCAATACGCGCTTCTGGGTGTCGGTGAGCTGCTGATCACCGGTAGAGGTGCGGCTATCCTGCTGGCTAAATGCATTGACATACAGCCGCAGTCCCTCCAATTGATAATCGACATTAAAAGCATACAGCGAGCGTAGGTAGCTTTGGTCGGCGTATTCAAACTCGATAATAATGCGGCTGTCTTTGGTGATGAGCCGGCGGCTGGTGAAGGTGAGTTCGCCGCGGTTATAGTCGATCACATAATCGCCTTCCAAACCGCGCAGGAGCAACTGGCCGTCGAGCCACACCCTTTCGGTGCCTGCCAGGATAATAATAAAGCGTTCGCCCTGGCTGCCTTCGAGGCGATAAGGGCCCTGGTTGCCTTCCTGCTGGCTGAGTTGGTTGCGCGCAAATTGTCCGCGCGAAACGGCCAGGCTGGCATTGGTACTTAGCAAACCTTTGCCCAGGACTTGTTGGGTAGAAAAAGTAGCGCCCTGCAATTTTTTAAAATAATTCATAAAATAAGACGCAGGACGCTGAAGCTCGTAATCGCCGGCGATAAGTTTGGTAGAGCCTTTTTTTAGTTGGATAAAGATCTTGTCGAATTCGCGCAGTTGCTGGGTGTTACCCTCAGCTTGCAGGGGGATGTTTTCGTCGGTAATCGCTGCCAGTATTTCGATGCCGTCGCCCAGGTTGCCGGCCAGTTGGAGGTTAAAGCTGGAATTGAGCACTAGGTCCTGGCTATTGCCAAATGACACGCCGCGGCTAAAACTGCCGCTGTAGTCCAGTCCCTTGAAGTCGACCAGCGGGTTGTCGCGCTCGTAGGGATTGTACCGCAGCCCGATAATCGCGCCTACCGTATCGCGTTGCAGTTGCGCGGTATCGAGCCTGGCGAAGGGCCGCCCCAGGTCGTAGGGCAATACCCGGTAGCGGATCACGACGGGGCCGGCAACCGGCTTTTGCCACACAATGGCGTTGTTGTCGATGCGGTAGTGACTGGTATCGATTAGCGTATCGCCTGCTTTTACAAGAACCGAAGAAGCGGCAATCGTAAGGCTGTCGAGAATTTGCCTGCCTTCGGGAGCAGCTATCGTCCGCTCGCGCAAATTGGACAAGCTGCCCTGCTGCGCGTGCAGTGTGCCTATCCCAATGATGCAAACGGCTAATAGTAAAAGTTTTCGCATAGATCAATCGTACACGATACCTGACGATGGAGGAGGGGGTTTTATTGTTGAGGGTGATCAGGCCATGTACGTTTTTTAAAAAAAGTATATTTATAGCAAGTATAACCTCCAAAAATATACTTTTTTAGCAGATACATCTTCTAAAAATTGCTATTTTTGTCTAAAAGTATAAATCATGATTGCTCGTCTGCTGTTGCCTACGCTCCAAAGTTATCTCTCTAATCAAAAAGCCCTGCTCATCATTGGGCCTCGCCAAACTGGAAAAACTACGCTGGTGAAAAACCTGACGCAAGACTATAAAGGTCCGTCACTATACTTAAATGCTGACGAATTACTTGTGCGCGAGCGATTGTCGGATGCTTCGACGGAACGCCTGCGCGAGATCATTGGCCAGGCGCAACTGATAGTGATTGACGAAGCGCAACGGGTCAAAAACATAGGACTTACACTAAAGCTGATAGTCGATCAACTGCCGCAAGTTAAAGTCATAGCAACGGGTTCCTCTGCATTAGATTTGGCCAACGAAATCAACGAGCCGCTTACCGGCCGCAAATTTGAATTCAACCTGTTGCCGGTATCCTGGCAGGAATGGTCTGCGCATGTGGGCGCCTTGCAGGCTGAGAGCGGACTGGAACAACGTTTATTGTACGGCATGTATCCGGATGTGCTGAATAATCCGGGTGGGGAACAGCGCATTTTGGCCAACCTCGTCTCATCCTACCTTTACAAAGACTTGCTTAGCCTCGGCCAGGTGCGCAAACCCGTTATACTGGAAAACCTCTTACAAGCACTCTCACTTCAATTGGGTAATGAAGTATCTTACAACGAGCTGTCCAATCTACTTTCGGTTAGTAAAGACACGGTGATGCATTATATCGATTTGCTGGAAAAGGCGTTTGTGATTTTCCGCCTCCACCCCCTTCGGCGCAATTTGCGTCAGGAGTTGACGACCTCTCGGAAAATCTATTTCTATGACACCGGCATCCGGAATGCACTCATCGGAAATTTCAATCCGTTAAAACTTCGAAACGATACCGGTGCTTTATGGGAAAATTTTCTACTGAGCGAGCGTATGAAAAAGAACCACTACGCCGGGCGTCTTTTTGTCAGAAGCTATTTCTGGCGATTGATACAAGGCGGTGAGATCGATTATGTAGAAGAAGACTCCGGTCGTTTCTCTGCTTTTGAGTTTAAATGGAACCCTTCGAGAAAAGGCAAATACCCAAAAGCCTTTCAGGAAGCTTATCCTGACAGTTCTTTTGTTACCGTAACGCCCGATAATTTTATGGGTTTTATAGGTTAATCGAAAAATGAAAGGTTAGCTCCAAATTTTCACCGCCACGCTTCCCGCCAGCAGCACTAAAAACACAAAAATAATGCCGACAATATAGGCCGTGCCCACGCCCGGGTTTTGGTCTTTGAGTGCGCCGAGTCCTTTTTCAAGCATAAAATGCGCCATCACCAGGCTCACTATCCAGACCCGCAGGAGGAGCCAGCTTTTTTCTACGCCGGGGATGAACCACAGCGCAAAAACCAGCACGGCAGCCAGGATGATGTATACCCACAGCATATCGAGAATTTTGTTGGTGGGATAGGCAGGCGGCACGTTGGCTTTAGCAAGCAGGGCGACGATGCCGTACAGCGCCAGCCAGTAGATTTCGGGGCCGATGAGTACGATACGGGTGGTGTGCATGGTCAGGTTGTTAACTGGGATATGAAAGTATTGATTTTTTTGGAATAGCTGCTGGTAAATTAAAAACCAACATTTACTTTTACTCAAACTGCGGATATCACAATCAAATTTTTTTAAAAAAAACTGCATGAAATATCCGGCCATAGAAGACCTCCGCTTGCGGGCGAAGCAACGAATACCGCGCTTTGCTTTCGAGTACCTCGACGGCGGCTGCAACGAAGACGTCAACCTGCACAAAAACACCGCCGAACTGCGCGAAGTGGAGTTGAAGCCGTATTATTTGAGCAATCATAACGCTTCGAGCCTCAAAACCGAATTATTCGGCACGGTATACGACGCGCCGTTCGGCATTGCGCCCATCGGCCTGCAAGGGCTGATGTGGCCGGGCGCGCCGGAAATTTTGGCAAAAGCCGCCCGGCAGCACAATATCCCCTTTGTGCTCAGCACGGTGACGACGGCAAGTATAGAGGCTATCGGAAAGCTCACCGACGGCAACTTCTGGTTTCAACTCTACCACCCCGCCGAAAACGCCCTGCGCGACGACCTGTTCGACCGCGCCGAAGCCGCCGGCTGCGAGGTATTGTGCGTACTCTGCGACGTGCCGAGTTTCGGCTACCGCCCCCGCGACATCCGCAACGGACTGGCCATGCCGCCACAAATGACACTCTCGAACATACTTCAAATACTGGGAAAACCTGAATGGGCGATCAGGACGCTTTTGCACGGACAACCCGAATTTGCCAACCTGAAAAAATACATGCCCAAAGACCTCAACATGGGTCAGCTCGGGCAGTACATGAACCAGACCTTCTCCGGCAGGGTCAACGAAGCAAAGCTTGCGCCCATCCGCGACCGTTGGCGCGGCAAGCTGGTATTGAAAGGCGTAGCAAGCGAGGAAGACACCGACATGGCCATCCGCCTCGGCTTCGACGGCGTCATCGTGTCCAACCACGGTGGGCGGCAACTCGACGCGGGGCAATCGTCTATCAGATCTTTGCCGCCGATTGTGCAACGCCACGCCGGAAAGATCAAAATCATGCTCGACAGCGGTATCCGCTCGGGTGTGGATGTGGCGCGCGTACTGGCTTCCGGCGCGGAGTTTGCCTTCCTGGGCAGGTCGTTTATGTATGGCGTGGCGGCCATGGGCCAGGCGGGCGGCGACCACGTTTGCACTATACTGAAAAAGCAATTACAGCAGGTGATGGAGCAGGTTTGCTGTGAGCGGGTTGCGGATTTGCCGGGGTACCTTATTCGTCGAAGCGAAAAACCTCCTCCAGACTAATTTCCAATGCAGGAAAAATTACGCACTGCAGCGTGTCTTCTTTGACATAAATGTTGACTGGACTATAAACGCCTGCATTTGTGAGTTGAAATTGAAAAGCACACTCGTGATCGGGGTCGATAATCCAGTATTCCCTGATTTCATTTTCCTCGTACAGTTGTTTTTTGATTTTCATTTCTTTGGTCGAATTGCCCTTAGAGAGTATTTCAACGACCAAATCCGGCGCGCCGAGGCAGCCTTTTTCGTCTAATTTT